>WFRQ01000290.1 GCA_015486425.1 Deltaproteobacteria bacterium
ATGTAAAGCTCCTCTGTGTACTGACGCAGCATCCTGTTGGTGGAGAACTGCGGTGTGAGCCTTGCCATGCTTACCCGCATGTGCCGTACCCATTTGCGGGATATGCCCTTTCCGTCTCTTTCATAAAACGCAGGCACTATCTCCTCTTCAAGGAGCTGATAAATCTCCCTGGCCTCAACGGCATCCCATTCAGAATCACTGTCATGTTCCATGCCGTCTCCTATTTTCCAGCCTACCTCAGGACAGTATGCCTCAGCCCACCAGCCGTCAAGTTCTGAAACATTCATGCCGCCGTTTACAAGCACCTTCATGCCGCTGGTACCGCTTGCCTCCCAGGGCCTGCGAGGCGTATTGATCCACAAATCAACCCCCTGGGTCATCTGGGCAGCCACAATCATATCGTAATCTTCGATAAATATTACCCTTCCCTGTATATCCGGCCTGTCAATAAATTTAATCCACTCTCTTATCATTGCCTTGCCTGCCTGATCTTCAGGATGGGCCTTGCCTGCTATTATAAGCTGAACCGGTTTCCCCGGTCTGTTAAGAATACGGGCCAGCCTGTCAGGGTCGTGCAGCAGAAGGTTGGGGCGTTTGTAGCTGGTAAAACGACGGGCAAACCCCATGGTAAGCGCATTAGGGTCAAGCAGTTCCGCTCGCCTCACCGCCCCTTCCCTGCATGAAGGCGCGGAAATGGCCTGATGACAACTGATACGTTTTCTGCAGAATTCAATAAGACGCAGTCTGCTCTTTGTCCTGAACTGCCACAGTGTTTCGTCATCAATACTGTTGAAATCCGCCTCTATGCGGTCAAGAGACCAGAGCCACCGTTCCTTGCCGCATGAGGTGGTCCAGAGTTCATCTGCCTCTCTTGAATCCCAGGATGGTATATGAATACCGTTTGTAACATGACCTACCGGGACCTCCTGTACAGGCCAGCGCGGAAACAGCACAGAAAATATCCTTCTGCTTACCTCTCCGTGCAGGCGGCTCACACCGTTTACTGACGCGCACCCCCTGAGAGCCAGCCATGCCATGTTAAACGGCTCTTCACTGTCTGCAGGATCAGTGCGTCCCATACCCAGGAGCTGTTCCATTGATATACCGAGAGATTCCACATAATCAGCAAGATAATGGGAAAACATGGGGGCAGGGAACCTGTCAAAGGCCGCATCCACAGGCGTGTGCGTTGTGAAAATATTGCCTGGCCTGGTGCAGTTCAAAGCCGCATTAAATGAGACCGATGTCACCTTCATGAATGACCTTGCACGCTCCAGGACAACCAGGGCTGCATGCCCCTCGTTCATATGGCACACCTCGCATTCAAGCCCAAGGGCATCAATGAGGCGCCATCCGCCAAGCCCCAGAACTATTTCCTGCTGCAGCCGTATCTCCACTCCTCCGCCATACAGCTTTGCTGTAATACCTCTGTCACCCGGAGTATTCAAAGGATCATTGCTGTCAAGCAGAAGCAGCCTGATCCTGCCCACCTGCACTTCCCACGTACGCAGAACAAGGGTGCGGCCAGGAAGTTCCACCTCGATCCGAAGCCAGTTTCCGTCAGTGTCCCGAAGGGGCATGGCCGGAAGGACCGCAGGATCATTGTACGGATAGAACTCAATCTGATTACCGTCCCTGTCAATGGCCTGGCGGAAATATCCCTGCTGATAAAAGAGACCTATTCCCACTAAAGGCACATCCAGGTCACTTGCAGTCTTGAGGTGATCTCCGGCCAGGATGCCAAGGCCGCCTGAATACAGGGGAAGGGCCTCACTCATGCCGAATTCCATGCTGAAGTATGCCACGCCTTTCAAATGTTTCCTGCTGTATTCCCGTGTGAACCACGCTGGCGCTGAGAGCGCCTTCTCTCTTATTTCAAGCTGATGTTCAAGTTCGTCAAGGAATTCACTGTCTTTTGCAAGGGCCTGCAGGCGCGCCTCTCCGAGACTTTCAAGGATGTACCATGGATTGCCTGTTGCATCCCACAATTTCTGATCAATAGTGCGCCACAGGTCGTCAGAGGCGTGACTCCAGCTCCAGCGCATGTCAAGGGCAAGGTCAGCCAGGCCGGAAAGCGGTTCAGGAAGAAGGCGGGGAATATTGCGGGTAATGAACATGAAAACTCCTTGGAAGAAAGACACAAACCTGGATAGATGCAGGTTTAATGCTTATAATATGTGATAGACTCTGTTGTAACTGCTCACCCCCTCAAGGATGAATCCCAATAACGGAAAGACGCTTTTCACACAACAGTTTTTTAATTGGTTATTGTCACGCCTGATATATGCCAGGTCCGGTTGCCAATATCTACAGCATACTTATTTTTCTATTAAAATGCACTATGCGCCTTCACTTCAGTTTTTATACCACGGGCAGTGATTTGGTTTTCTCGCGGAACAAGCTTCAAAAAGCCACTCTGCCTCCATAATACTTAAAAAAGGCGGAACAACAGGGAATGCTCCCGGTTCAACTTTTTAACATTTCGCTCTGCATTGAGAAGAGTGGTTATTGCAAGTAACAGCCCCGCATGATTGGCGCCATTAATGCTGTCCGTTCCAAACAATAACAAAGGAGTATATTATGACTCAACTTTCGATGGAAATTTTCATGGATGAAAGACTGCGGAAAAATACCAAAATTACCGCAGTGGTACTTATAATAATCGGTTTAATGGGCATACTGCTTCCCAAGGTGCTGTCCATTACGCTGTCTCTGCTAATTGCCCTGCTGCTCATAATGGCAGGCGTCATTGCCGGTGTTGTGACGCGCATGACATACCAGAACGAAAGGCTGGCATGGCTGAAACCTTTTCTGCTTATCTCCCTGGGGCTTCTTCTGATGTTTTATCCTGCTGCAGGGGCTGCTGCACTTGGGATTCTTCTCATTATATACTTCCTGATTGATGCGTTCGCAGGCATCATGTTTGCGCTTTCCCTGAAACCTCTGCCTGGTTGGGGCTGGACAATGGCAGATGGCATATTTTCACTTATTCTGGCCATGATTTTCATGGCGGGCTGGCCTTTCAGCTCTACCTGGCTGGTGGGTCTGCTGGTTGGCGTAAGCCTTATGCTTGATGGAATTGCCCTGCTTATGCTGGTACTTGCGGCAGAAAAGAGAGGTTACGTAGATATATAAAGACATGGAATGATCGAGCTGAACAAGCAAAACGTTAACAAAGGGGGATTATGCAGAGCATAAACGTAACTTTAGCGTGAAAGTCAGCATCTTGACGCAGACCCATGTTGCACCTTATATTACCTAAATTGAGCGTTTCAAAATGTGGAAAATCATTTTTATAAAGACATTAAAAGGAGTTACATTGATTATAACTTTCCAATTTTGAAACCCTTCGGGATTGCCGTCTTCACCGCATCTCCTTTGTCATCGGAATACCCATATAGCGCACACTATTATGGGAATTCCTCTTTCGCGGATATGCAGCAAATCCGAACAATCGCTCAAATTAGGTCCTATTTATTTGCGCCAAGTTTCCGGATTGACTCCGGCAGCCTTGTAAGTCTGCCATCAGGATTTACAGCGGCATGAACAGTAAAGCCCTGTGCTACCAGGCTGCCGCGGTCCTGGTGCATTATGCGATAGTTGAACCGTATTGAAACCTTTGTAATCTTTTCAATAGCCGTCTGTATCTCAAGCAGTTCATC
>WFRQ01000291.1 GCA_015486425.1 Deltaproteobacteria bacterium
GGAATAATGCCATTTTCTATAAGAATTTTTACAGCACTATGTACGGCAAAAATTATCAGTCTGTCCTGATTTGCCCTTAGCCATTCAAGGTCATTCTCAAGTGACGGCCCTGAACCAACAATAATAATCCTTGAATTAGCGGAAAGTTCAGGACAGCCTGAAAGAGTTGGCACACGGGCTTCAAGATTCCTGAAGGTATTCTTTATACCCTCAATATCCGGGTCAAAAGGTCTGACATGATCCAAATGACATTTCTGAACAGCAGAAAGATGCTCTATTAACGCAGGAATAGATGGTGAGGCATAGCCAGGTAAAACCCGGGTCCACACCTGAGCAGTCACATTTTGCCAGGCAAAAAACTTCCTGAATAGCCCGTCAAGGCCTGAAGTTCCCAGTCCCAACATAAGTTCCCCGAAACGCTCATGTAATTCTGAATAATCCAGGAAATAACATGAAACCATAAATCTCTCTGGTTCAGGTTCAAGGAGCATAACCTGGCCAACATTACACCGGTCTAAAAAACCAGATATATGCAGCCCGTGAAAAATACCGACAAATATGACTGATGAATAGTAAGAGATATGGGCGGGCTTAAAATCACTTATGGTTCTCTTTTCAAAATTGGGCATGTAACGCAATAATTGCTGATACAGTGACCATAGAAGAACTCCGTGACGAAAACGCTCTGATGGAATGTCGTTGCCAAGACACATTAATTCTGTCCAGGCGACGCTAAAAGGATCGGCCAGTGCCTCGGCCAACGAATCAAGACCTGCTTCAGGATGACATAGCGCCCCTGTGGGAGAATGCACTATATTTAAAAAATCATTTGTTATATCAATATGATACGGACAATCGTATTTTTCAAGCCAGAAATCTATATCTGGATGGTGTTCCGCAAGATACTTACGATTCTTTAAATAAATATTCTCAATTATTCCGGGACGTTCATCAGCAGATGCCTCTCTCAATTTATCAACAATATTCAACTAGGCCTCCAAACCTGATTCATAATAGATCATGCCTGCCCCTGTTTAATGGCAAAAATTAAAGTCCATACTACATGGTGACGATTTAAAAACAAAAGGGAAAATTTAGGGCACAGGAGGTTTTCGGTAATCAGCCAATTTCCCTGAAATATACAAATACAGGGCAAGGAAAGCCCATACAACAATCACGGAGGATTATATCATGGCACTAGTTGTTAATACTAATGTATCTTCACTCAACGCTCAGAGAAACCTCGTAGGCACCAACAAATCACTCACCCGTTCCATTCAGAGACTGTCAACAGGCCTGAGAATCAACAGCGCAAAGGACGATGCTGCTGGTCTTGCTATTTCAGACCGCATGACATCTCAGGTGAGAGGCCTGAACCAGGCAGTAAGGAATGCCAATGATGGAATTTCAATGGCACAAACAGCTGAAGGTGCCCTTCAGGAATCAACCAATCTGCTTCAGAGAATGAGAGAACTTGCTGTCCAGTCTGCAAATGACACAAACACAGCATCAGACAGGGCAAGTCTCCAGAAAGAAGTTTCACAGCTTCAGGCCGAACTTAACCGTATTGCCAATACCACTGCGTTTAACGGCAAGAAGCTGCTTGATGGCACTTTTGGTAATGCGAAAATCCACGTAGGGGCCGAGGCGAACCAGATCATTAACGTGCAGATGGGTGATACCCGTGCGACCCAGATAGGCTATAACAGGTTCAACACCGTCTATTCATCGGGTTCCATTTCAAACACTACGGCTACCACGTCAAACAATGTGGCAGCCCAAACACTTACCATCGAAGGTTCCCTGGGTACCGCCTCTGTCACAGTAGGCGCTGGAGACAGCGCAAGGGATATTGCAACCGCCATCAACAATAAGGCGGATGATTCAGGCGTAAATGCATCTGCAGCTACATACGCAAAAATAGATAATGTTAACAGTGCGGGTACCGTGGCATTTGACCTGTATGGACAGAATGAAAGTGATGCCATCAGAGTCAGCGCACAGATAGCAGATACAGACGATCTTACGGAATTGGCCAAGGCGATCAATGACGTATCAGGGAAAACCGGTGTTACCGCAACACTAAATGATTCCAAGGATGCAATCCTGCTCACAAATAGTGAAGGCTACGACATTACAATGACCGGCGCAAGCGGCACCCGGACTTTCGATGTTGTAGGAATAAAACATCCTGACGACTTTGCCACAGGGGCCACCTGGGATACTGCAAGTTCTGAGACTGCGGATACCGAAACCCTTTCCGGCAGTGCCAGCACAACTGTGGGTGGGACTGTGGTCTTTGAATCAGCCAAAAATTACACTGTTAGTAGCAATGTCGCCGCAGACCTCGTAACTGCAGCAAGCACTGCATACTCATCTGATCTTGAGAAGGTCAGTGAAATAGATGTAGGAACACAAAACGGTGCAAATGCAGCAATTAACGTAATTGACGGCGCATTGTCCTACATAGATGACCTGAGAGCCGATCTAGGTGCCGTTCAAAACCGTTTTGAGTCAACCATCGCAAACCTCATGAATGTCTCTGAAAATATATCTGCAGCTAGATCTCGTATTCTTGATGCAGACTTCGCAGCAGAGACAGCTAACATGACCAGGGCACAGATCCTGCAGCAGTCCGGTACAGCAATGCTTGCACAGGCAAACACACTGCCCCAGGCAGCATTGACACTTCTTCAGGGTTAGCTGATTTTTAACCACATGTAAAAATAGGGAGGTGGCCTTTCGGCTGCCTCCTCTCCTAACATTGGGTGAACATTATGGGAATTGGGGTATCAGGATTGATGTCCGGGCTTGACACAGATTCCATCATCTCTCAGCTGATGAGTCTGGAGAGACGTCCGGTAATGCTCCTGCAGCAAAAGGAAGCGGCGTACCAGGCAAAAATTACCGCACTTGGCGTGGTAAAAAGCGCCATGTCGGACCTGAAATCTGCTGTCAGCGCGCTGAAATCCTCTGATGATTTCATTTCCTACAGCGCCACATCCAGTGACACGGATATAC
>WFRQ01000292.1 GCA_015486425.1 Deltaproteobacteria bacterium
ACCTTGAAAGCCAGGGACTTCTTGAAAAGGAAGAGGAGCACAGCCTTGCCGCCGGAGAGTGCTACCGCTGCAAGACCATAGTTGAGCCGCGACTTTCCAAACAGTGGTTTGTAAAGATCAAACCCCTGGCAGAACCAGCGCTCAAGGCAGTCAAGGAAAAGCGCACTGAAATTGTGCCTCCGTCGTGGGAACGCACCTATGATGAATGGATGACAAATATACGTGACTGGTGCATCTCCCGCCAGATATGGTGGGGACACAGGATTCCTGCCTGGACATGTGACAAATGCGGTGAGCTCACAGTGGCAAGGCAGACACCTGAAAAATGCCCCAGATGCGGTTCAAAAGAGCTTACCCAGGAAAGCGATGTGCTTGACACCTGGTTCAGCTCTGCGCTATGGCCTTTTTCAACCCTTGGATGGCCTGACAAAACCCCTGAATTAAAGGCCTTCTACCCGACATCTGTGCTTATTACCAGCTTTGATATACTCTTCTTCTGGGTAGCCCGCATGATGATGATGGGTATTCACTTCAGGGAGGATGTGCCATTCAAATACGTTTATCTCCATGCCCTTGTGCGTGACGCCCAGGGTAAAAAGATGAGCAAGTCAACTGGAAATGTCATTGACCCGCTCACCATAATGGAGCAGTACGGAACAGACGCTGTCCGTTTCACCCTTGCGGCTTTTGCAGCCCAGGGGCGGGACATAAAGCTGGCAGAGGAGCGCATACAGGGCTACCGCTACTTTGTAAACAAGATATGGAATGCGGCAAGGCTTGTGCTGATGCACGTGGAAAAATCAGAGCCGTCAAGCCTGACTGCTGACAGTTTCAGTGATCATGGAGTAATTGACAGATGGATACTCTCCCGCCTGAACTCTGTCACGGCTACGGTGAGGGATGCCCTTGACAACTTCAACTTTGACGTTGCATCAAAGGAGCTGTACCAGTTCTTCTGGCATGAGTTCTGTGACTGGTATCTTGAGCTTGCAAAACCAGCGCTCTCAGGAGCAGGCAGTGAGGAAGAAGCTGACAGGGCAAGGGCAGTTGCGCTTCACGTGCTTGACACATCCCTGAGGCTTCTGCACCCATTCATGCCCTTTGTAACCGAGGAGCTGTGGCATCACCTTCCTGAAATCAAGGGCCGGCGCGGCTATATAATGACAAGTCCGTTTCCCCAAAGCGCTGATGAGCTGGCTGACCCTGATGCTGAGGCAGAAATAAACCGTCTCATGGAAGTAATAAGCGGAATACGAAACGTGCGTGCAGAGCTTGGGATTCATCCAGGAGCCCAGGTAGAGGCAATCGCCTTTCCGCACTCGTCAGGCGCCTCAGCCCTTCTTGAAAAACACCTGCCTGAAATAGCAAATCTCGCCAGGGTCACAGACATAAAACAGATGTCTGAAGGAGATGAAAAACCTTCCGGTGCGGCATCGCTCATATTTGAAGACCTGGAACTCTTCATTCCGCTAAAGGGCCTTGTTGATATCAGCGAGGAGCTTGCAAAGCTCCAGAAGGAAGAGGCAAAGGTAATGAAGGACCTGAAAAAATCAGAGGCAAAGCTCTCAAACAGGAACTTCACAGAAAAGGCCCCGCCTGAAATCGTGGAAAAAGAGAAAAAGAAACTGGAAAAGTCCAAAGCCAGGCTTGATAAGATAATCAATCACAGGAAGACCCTGGAGGCAGTCAGTGAGACATGATGCATGACTGAGACGAGATTCCTTCATCCCCCGGAGCCAGTCCTGTATGCCCCCATAATAGAGGCTGCGGTGCGTGAAGACCTGAACCACGGAGATATCACCACGGCTGTAACAATCCCGCCTGGTCAGCAGGCAGGCGCGGTGATAGTGGCAAAGGAGCCTTGCGTTGCTGCAGGACTGTTTGTTGCAATGCATACCTTCAGGCTCATGGACCCGCAAATCAGATTTGCCAACACGGCGCCCGAGGGCAGCAGCCTTGAGCCTGGCGATATCCTGCTTGAGTTAAGCGGGGACTGCGCTGCCATTCTCATAGCGGAACGTACTGCTCTTAATTTTTTGCAGCGCATGTGCGGCACTGCCACAATGACAGCGCGTTTTGTGCAGGAGGTTTCAGGCACCGCCTGCCGCATAGTGGATACAAGAAAGACCACACCCGGCCTTCGCATACTTGAGAAATACGCGGTGCGCGCAGGGGGCGGCTTTAATCACCGTTTTGACCTCTCTGACGGGATACTCATAAAGGACAATCACATCGCAGCGTGCGGCTCTGTGTCTGAAGCTGTAAAACGGGCAAGAAAACTCGCGCCCCATACCCTGAAGATAGAAGTTGAGGTCACCAGCGCTTCCGAGCTTAACGAGGCCATTGAGGCAGGCGCTGACGCGGCGCTGCTTGACAACATGGACTGCGGCCAGCTTGCTGAGGCAGTGAAGTTTGCCCGAGGCAGACGCGCTGACATGCTGCTTGAGGCATCTGGCAGTGTGACGCTTCAAAATGTCCGGGATATTGCTGAAACCGGGGTTGATATTATCTCATCCGGCGCCCTTACCCACTCTGCCCCGGCAGTTGATCTAAGTCTCAGGATGAAGTAGAAAATTGAATTGAGCATTTCAA
>WFRQ01000293.1 GCA_015486425.1 Deltaproteobacteria bacterium
GGGGATTACGTTTTTGCTGGTGCCCAAACTCCAGTTTGGGTACCCAATGGTCTGAAGCTCCTGCTTCTTTCCTTATTTATACCTGCTGGGTGGGTCACCTGTCCCTGTGTGGAGGCTGGAGCTTCCGGCTGTGCGTTCCCTAACTGGAGTTTGGGAACGAGCGGGTAAAGATCAACTGCCTGACCCGGAGTGGAGCAGGCGGGATGCTCGACGCTGCCATGTGATCAGATTCCGTCTTATATCAGTCGCGTTCTGCAACCGGGTACAGGAAAATTTGCACAGACTTATCAAGAAGTTACAACAAATGAAAAGACGCGGGTCCTGCTGACACTGCAGTGGCAGATAACTGCCCTGCGAGAATAAAAAGGCTGTTGCAGAAAAAGTATCATGCAGGTGACTTTAGCACCTGCATAACGCTGAAAAGCTCCGTGGGCTTCATGTCAGGGCAGCAGCCTGTGACCGCAGCAGCGATTTCATGTGGTTTCAGGCCAGGCCCTTCACTTTTCCTCAGTTCAAGCACCATGACAGCCCCTGCTCCGGCCTCATGGTCACTTCTGATGCCCTGGAGCCACTGCTGTTCTGCATGCGTGATTTCCTCACCACTTTCCCCTGGCGCGACCCATACCCGCTTTACCTGCTTCCTGGCATCAATTACCAGTTTTTTCCCCTTGCGTTCACGTTCAACAGGGAAATTTTCTGTTTTTTCAAATTCCAGGACACCAGCACGCACCTCCGCTTCTTCCATTCCTGAAAGCCATATCAGGTACCTGGAAAAATCCGGCTCCCTGACCCTTATCTTTTTCCCTGACAGCATGACATCATTGACACAAAGCCCCTGGGGCATCTCACCATTCAGAAGGTCCATAATATCTTGTGCTGACATGGGAGAAGACAGCTCCATGACAGCCTCTTCCATAAGGCTCTCCATGCCGAGGGAAAGCGGCTGACCAAATGCCACTCGCGGCATGGGATGAAATCCTCTGGAGTAAGCAAGAGGAATGCCTGCCCTCCTTGCTGCCCTGTGAAATGCATGAACCATTTCAAGATGACCCAGGAATCTTGAAGCGCCGGTCTTTGAATAACGAATCCGGCAGAAGTGTCTTGGCCCTGCGCCATGCTCCCTCTTTTTTTCATGCCGGGATAATGCCCTGTTTCCTTTCTCTACTGATAAAACAGGAGTTGCAGAGGCACATTTCTCACCCTTGCCATTTTTGAAAACCACCGGCCTGATGTCCCTGAAGTCACATACCCCGCACTTGTGACATTTCCCATGCCTGCAGTCAGAGGTATACACCTCTTTCAAGGCATTTTCCAGCTCCTGCCTTATATATTCATCATCAACGCCCGATGCTATATGGTCCCACGGCAGTCTTGAATCAAGAGGCCTGGACTCAAGATATGCATCAAGATCAACACCAAGCTCCCTGCCTGCTTTAATGTACAGCTCAGGGCGCATGGTGTCTGTCCAGCCGTCGAGCCTTGCACCACTTTCCCACGCATGGAGTATTACTCCGGAAAGGCGCCTGTCCCCCCTTGAAAATACCCCTTCAAGATAACTCTGCCGCGGGTCGTGCCACTTCACCTTGAATGCCTTTGTCCGCAGCTCATCCCTGATTAAATTTATGCGCTCTCTTGACTCCTGAACATCAATCTGCTTCTCCCACTGGAAAGGGGTATGGGGCTTTGGCACAAAGGTGCCGGTACTAACAGTCACCTGCCTCTTTTTCCCCTGCCTGCCGCCTGCCGAACCTCCCTGGGCCCTGACCCTTTGTGCAAGCTCTGCTATGGCCCTTACGTCGTCCAGCGTTTCAGAGGGAAGGCCCACCATAAAGTAGAGCTTCATGTGACTCCAGCCCTGCGCGTATGCCATTGCCGCAGTTTCAAGCAGGTCTTCCTCTGTAATGCCCTTGTTGATTACCCTTCTGAGCCTCTCGCTGCCTGCCTCAGGGGCCAGGGTAAACCCTGTCTTTCTGACACTCCTGATCTCATCCATTATCTCCGGGGTAAGTGTTCCCACCCGAAGAGACGGAAGGGAGATGGACACATGCTGCTCACGCTGTTTCTGCATAAGCTCGTGAATCAGGGGGAACAGGCAGGAATAATCACCTGTACTGAGAGAGAGCAGCGACAGTTCATCCCATCCTGTTTTGCCTATGCCGTCGGCTGCCATGTCCAGTATTTGCTCAACAGGTCTCTCCCTTACAGGACGGTAAATGACTCCTGCCTGACAAAATCTGCACCCACGCGTACATCCCCTGGCAATCTCAAGCCCGAGCCTGTCATGCACTATCTGCATGAACGGTACCAGGGGCCTTTGCGGGGCGGGAAAACTGTGGAGCTCAGGGAGTATTCTTCTGCGTATAATTCCAGCAGATGGATGAAGCGGCTCTGCCACCACAAAACCTGACGGGCCTGGGACCGGGCTGTAAAAGGAAGGGATATAAACACCCTGAATCCTGGACAGGGCCTCCAGCAGCTCCTGTCTGGAGCCCTTCCCTGCCTGCTTCCATTCCCTCACGCACTGCGCAATCTCATGCACTGCTTCCTCACCGTCACCGGCAAGCACGGCATCAAAAAAGTCCGCCACCGGTTCAGGATTGAGAGAGCAGCTTCCGCCGCCCAGGACAAGCGGCCAGTCACCCTGCATCCTTTCCGAGGCAAGCAGAGGGATACCGGCAAGGTCAAGGATAGTGAGGATATTGGCATAACACAGCTCATACGGCAGGGTAAATCCCAGAATATCAAAATCCCCAAGAGGCCTCTGGCTTTCAAGCCCCCAGGCAGGGAC
>WFRQ01000294.1 GCA_015486425.1 Deltaproteobacteria bacterium
ATATATTGCGGCAGTACCATGCCAATCCCTACGAAGAGCATGAGATATGCGCGCCTCATACAGGCATTGTGAAATTTCATGCCAGGGAGGGGCAGGAGACCTGCGGACCTTCAGGCCAGTGGCTCCATAAACCAGGGACCCTGCTCTTTATTCTCGAAAGAGAAAATAATCCAAAACGCATTAATGCAACCTGCAACGGTGAGGTGGCAGGGGTGCGGCGTGAACTTGAAGACAGGTTTGTGGAAGCAGGTACAAGGCTTCTCACCATACGTCACAGGCTCAGCAAGGATGAAATAATCGACAGAATTCTCACAAGGGTGCTGACTGTGTTTCCTGCGCCCCAGAGGGCACGGTACTACCTGCCGCCGGAGATATCAGCCCAGATGGAGAAAAAGGCAGAACCCTCCATCTCCCTGCAGCCAGGCAGTGACGCAGTAATAATGTCTCTTATGAAACGGGATACCATCCTCAAGTACGAGGGGGTCCCGGGAATTATCTACAAGGTCTATTTCAAATCAGGAGACATGATAGAACAGGACGCACCGCTTCTCGGAATATGCCCCCCTGAAAATGTCCAGTATGTCCAGAAGGTTATGGACAGGATACGCAATGAGTGGGAAGATTAGGTCCTGTAATTGGCATTTATGTGCTGGATTGAGCGATTGTCAGACTTGCTGCATATCCGCGAAACTGGAACAGCCAAATACCTTGCAAAATATAAAAATGGCAAAATCTGACACGGAATCTCGTTATTTAGTTATAAGTAGTATCAGAGGTAGCCATTTATGAAAGCTGCATTATTTGACAAAAAATTTGACGATAACAAATCAGATATAATTGACGATCTTGACTTATCAACAGCCAAAAGACTTAACCAGGAACAAAAAAGGGTTAATGTAGATTTTCCTATTTGGGTAATTGATTCTCTTGATAGAGAAGCCAGGCGTATTGGCGTAACACGACAATCTATTATTAAGCTCTGGCTGGTTGAACGTCTTGAACAACGTTCTGCCTCGAACTAAAAGTCATCCAACAAACCATCAAACCTTGAAAGACAAAAAGGGGCTGCCAATAGGCTCTATTGTTGATTCATGGTAACTTCTCAATAAGTGGTAACAAATTTCGTGCTGGTGCCCAAACTCCAGTTTGGGTACCCAATTGACAGAAGCTCCTGCTTCATTCCTTTTAATACCGGCTGTGCGGCATTACCTGCCCTTGTTTGGAAGCTGGAGCTTCCGGGTATACGTTCCCAAACTGGAGTTTGGGAACGAGCAAAACCTGCCGGAATGACGGAGTTGCAGGCAGTTCAGATCGTCATCCCCGAATGTAGTTGTCGGGGATCCAAGTTTTTTACCAGCACTTATGGAGAAGTTACGATTCATGTACCAGAGGAAAGAAATGCCACCACTTGGTCATCTGCCTCCCAACGCAAAAATCGGTGTTTAATAAAGCCCTGGATTATGTCCTGTAATCCGCATTTATATGCACATACTCATCTGACAAGTCACAGGTATATACAGTAGCGGTTCCAGGCCCAGCACAAAGGTCAAGTGTGATTGAAAACTCTGGTCCTGCCATTATTGTCGAGGCCCTTTGCTCGCTGTCTCCGCCTGCGCCTCTGCCATCAGAGGCTATCTGCACGTCTCCTATCCAGAGGTTTACCTGTTCAGGGTCAAAATCCACACCAGCCCTGCCTGCTGCGGCAAAGACCCTTCCCCAGTTAGGGTCCTGGCCAAAGAGTGCGGTTTTCACCAGAGGAGATTCAGCTATGATACGGGCCACCTTCTCTGCATCTTCAGAGGAGGAGACGCCCTTAACAGTAACCGCCACACACTTGGTAGCCCCCTCGCCATCACGGACAATCTGCAGTGCCAGGTCCTTCATAAGGGCAAACAGTGCAGACCTGAACACCTCTGCACCACTGTGCCCTTCATTTACCGGATTATTTCCTGCAAGACCGTTTGCCAGTGCATAGACTGTATCATTGGTGCTTGTGTCACCATCTACAATAATAGTGTTAAAACTCTGCTCAGTTCCTGCAGAAAGTGCATCCTGCCACCAGGCCGGATCAACCACTGCATC
>WFRQ01000295.1 GCA_015486425.1 Deltaproteobacteria bacterium
GAGGGAGATCTTGATAATGATGCATCGTTTCTGGAACAGGGAGTTATTGATTCAACAGGCGTTCTTGAGCTGGTTGAATGGCTGGAAGAAACCTTTGAGTTCAAGATAGACGATGAGGAGTTGATTCCGGAAAATCTTGACTCTGTAAATCTCATTGCAGCATTTATTGAGCGCAAGAAAAAATAACAGGTTCTGTATTGAGCGATTGTCGGATTTGCTGGAAATCAGCTCAATTCAGGCAGGTGTAATCTGCTCCTGCCTGTGTGCCTGGCATATGAACTTAGGGGCTGTCCAAAAATAACTTACCGATTTCGCATCTCATCTTCAGGCCATCCTGAGCTGAACTTCAATCACAAAATCCTGAGGCGTAGCCCGGCTACGCCTGCGGTTTTGCTCAATCAGTTCAACTCAGCCTGACCCAAATCTGAGCGCGCTATCATCCAACTTATTTTTGGACAGCCCCTTAGGCATTTCAGGTGACAGGGATGCTGTTTTCCCGCTGCGGAATATTGTCGGTTTTTCATGCTTATATATAATTATCTGCTGAATTCAGCGGAAAAATATCCTGAAAACCCTGTCCTTCTCCATGCAGGCAGGATTGTCAGGTACAGCAGGCTGGCAGAGGCTTCCCGTTCAGTGGCCTCGTGGCTGTGCAGCAGGAGGTTTGAGCAGGGCTTCAGGGCAGCTATCCTTACAGAAGACCCTTTTGAATACTTTGCTGCCTATTTTGCAATTCTGATGGCAGGCGGCATAGTTGTTGGGCTAAATTCCCAGACATCTCGCAGGTCACTTGCTTATTTCCTCAATGACAGCGGGGCATCTGTCCTGTTTGCAAACGGTAAGTATCTGAGAATAATAGAACAGACCATTTCTGATGTCCGGAAATTGTCTGACCTGTGCATTTCCGGTAAGAATATTCCTGAAAATGTGCATCAGACAGGCTGTGAGGACTTTAACCTCCTTCTTGAAAGCAGGGATGGCACCACTGACCTTCAGCTTCCCTGGCGCTCATCATGCGATACAGCCCAGATTATATACACATCCGGCACAACGGGAAAACCAAAGGGCGTGATGCTGAGTCATGCAGCCCTTGACGCCAACACCTGCTCAATCATACAGTATCTCAATATTTCCCATAAAGACAGGGTGATGGCTGTGCTGCCGTTCTTCTACTCATACGGCAATTCAATCATGTTAACGCATGTGGCAGCAGGGGCATCATTGTCTGTAAATCAGAATTTCATGTACCCTAATGTTGTCCTTGAGCAGATGAAGGAGCATGAGGTTACCGGTCTTTCCGGAGTGCCATCTACCTTTTCCATACTGCTTTACCGCTCTGCCATACATAAGTACAGTTTTCCTTCCCTGAGGTATATTACACAGGCAGGGGCTCCCATGTCTCCCGCTGTTGCCCTGGAGCTTAAAAAGGTCTTTCCCGGCGTGGATGTTTTTATAATGTATGGGCAGACAGAGGCATCTGCCAGGCTCTCATACCTTCCGCCAGGTGAACTTGAGCAGAAACCAGGCTCAATCGGGGTGCCGATACCAGGAGTTGACCTTTGTCTTCTTGACCCGGATGCTAACCCGGTGCCCCCTGGTGAAACAGGGGAGATCGTGGCACGCGGTGAAAATATAATGTCAGGTTACTGGAACCGGCCTGAGGAGACTCATAAGGTCCTCCGCAGCCAGGGGCTCTGGACTGGAGACCTGGCTTATCAGGATGCAGACGGATATTACTATATTGTCAGCCGCAAGAGCGATATCATCAAGAGTGGTTCGCACCGTATAGGTCCACAGGAAATTGAGGATGTAATCATGGAGCATCCGGCTGTATCCGAGGTGGCAGTAACAGGCATTCCGGATGAGATACTTGATGAAAGAATAAAGGCCTGCATTGTTCTTAAACCAGAGGTTGAATGTGCTGAAAGAGAGATCAGGAAGCACTGTCGGGCCATTCTTCCGGCATACAAGGTCCCGCACGTTATAGAATTCCTTGCCGAACTGCCTAAAACCTCTACAGGCAAGATAAAGAGGGCTGCATTAAGGGACATCCCGAAACAGGTAACGTAACATGAAACGATGTACAAGGTGTATCCTTCCGGAGACATTTCCGGGCATAAAATTTGATGAGAATGGTCTATGTACCCACTGCCGCAGGCCATCCAGGGCCGCTATGAAAGAAAATAAAAAAGAGTGGGAGGAGAAGTTTCTTGCCCTGATTGAAGAGTACAGGAAAAGGCCAGGGGCAGGTTCCACCTACGATGTCATCATGGCATACAGTGGCGGTAAGGACAGCACATATACACTTGATATTTTTGTTAACCGTTACAATCTTCGAGTTCTTGCCTACACCTTTGATAATGCCTTCATGTCTCCCGGTGCCTTTGTGAATATCCGGAATGTATGTTCAAACCTCGGCGTTGACAGCCTGGTGGTGCATCCGTCGCCCGGGATGCTGAAAAAGATATTTCGTACTGCCTCATCAAGGCCCATGTATTCACCAAAGACCCTTGAGCGTGCCAGCACAATCTGTACTTCGTGTATCGGCATGGTGAAATCCTCAATGCTCAGGACCGCCATTGAAAAGAATATTCCGTTTGTGGGTTTTGGCTGGTCTCCAGGCCAGGCGCCTCTCCAGTCATCTGTTATGAAGACCAACGCGGCCCTTATGAAGGCATCCCAGAAGGCGATTTACACGCCCTTGCATGATATAGCAGGTGATGCCATCAATCCGTTCTTTGTTACGGATGAGCAGTTCAGTCAGCCTGAGCGTTTTCCATGGAATATACATCCACTGGCCTTTCTTGATTATGATGAGTCTGACATTGTTAAGAGAAATATGGAGATAGGCTGGGAAAAACCAGATGATACAGATCCTAATTCCACCAACTGCCTGCTTAATGCCTTTGCCAACAATGTTCACAGAAAGACGTATGGCTTTCATCCCTACGTGTGGGAGATAGCCAACATGGTGCGTCAGGGTGTCATGACCAGGGAAGACGGGCTTGCCAAAATAGAACCGCCTGAAAATCCAGAGATGGTAGCGCTGATAGAGGGGGAGTTGCAGGCAGATTAATGATATTGCCTGGGGTCGTTCATCTTGGCGCTGAAAACTGCGTTACCGGCTCGTGTCACCTGCTTCAGTGGAACGGGCTCAATATCATGGTGGACTGCGGGGCGGTGCAGGGAAGTGACAGGGCAGTTCCCGTGTCAGAGTGGCCGGCAGCTCCTGAAGATATTGATTTTCTCTTTATCACTCATGCACATATAGACCATGTCGGCAGGCTTCCTGAGCTCATAACCGCAGGATTTCACGGAGATATAATCTGCTCACATCCCACCAGGGCTCTCCTTGGCGTGATGCTCAGGGATGCCATAAATTTTATGGATTATGCAGAGGGAGAGTCTGAAAAGATCATCGATATCATTGATGAACTTTCCTGGGGTTTTGAATATGGTCAGAGCTTTGATCTGAAAAGGGGAGCTGTTTTTTCTCTTGGCCGTGCCGGGCACATACTGGGTTCAGCATTCATACGCTTTGTGTTCAAACATGCCGGAGATGAATACTCAGTGCTGTTTTCAGGTGATCTTGGTAATGTTGATACGCCCCTGCTTCCTGACCCTGAGATACCGGAATCAAGCGATCTCCTTGTTCTTGAATCAACATATGGCAATCGGCTTCATGAAAACCGTAAAGACCGGCTTTTCAGACTGGCACAGGCTGTTTCCACCACGCTGGAAAAACATGGTACTGTTTATATCCCGGCATTTGCTCTGGGGAGGACCCAGGAGCTGCTTTATGAACTTGACCGTCTGTTTACAGAGGAAGAGTGGCGGCAGCGGTTCCCTGTCTTTTCACAATATGATTCAGGGACTGCTCCTGTTGCAGTGTTTGTTGATACACCGCTTGGAGCAGAGATAACAGAAATTTTTTCGTCTCTATCGCAGTTCTGGGACAGGGAAGCAAAGGAACTGCTCATTGCAGGAGATCATCCTCTTGATTTCCATGGACTCTATTCAGCAGTTGGATTTCATGACCATTTACGTCTGCTTGATTATGAAAAGCCTGCCATAATTGTTGCTGGAAGCGGCATGTGTACTGGCGGGCGGATTATTGACCATTTGAAGCAGGCCCTGGCAAAACCGGAAAATCATATCCTGTTCGTGGGCTATCAGGCTGCCGGCACACCTGGGCGGGATATAGTCAGATACAGCAGGAAGCCTGACGGTTATGTAATTATGGATGGAGAAAGGATTCCTGTCAGGGCAGCGGTTACGCAGCTTTCAGGCTATTCAGCCCATGCGGATAAAAATGGGCTTGTTGAATGGGTCAAATCCATGAGAGAAAAACCTGCGGGAATTAAACTGGTCCATGGAGAGCCGCCCGCGCAGAGGGCATTAATGAAGGCATTAGGCAGGCAGGGATATAATATTTTTTAAATTTTAATTTTGATCTTTCTGTTGCGGCAGGTATCTATTGAGATTGTGCCTGAAAATGTTTCCCTGCATGGATAGCAAAATTAAGAATTCAAAATTAAAAATTAAAAATTAAGACGGGGAGTTTTATATGAATATAACCATGATAGGCACAGGCTATGTTGGCCTGGTTACAGGCACATGTTTTGCCGAGTTCGGACATCATATAACCTGCGTTGACAAGATTGAAGAAAAAATAACAAAACTCAAGGATGGTATTATTCCCATATATGAACCTGGTCTTGAGGCCCTGGTAAGTAAAAATGTTTCAGAAGGGCGCCTGAGTTTTACTACTGATTTGGAATCGGCAGTGCCCGGCGCAGATGCAGTGTTTATAGCGGTCGGCACCCCTACCAGCAGACGCGGAGACGGTTATGCCGATCTGACCTATATATATGAGGCATCAAAGGAGATAGCGCCTCATATCAAGGATTATACTGTTATTGTGGATAAAAGCACCGTCCCTGTAGGCACTGCGAGACAGGTTGCGCGTATTATCGCCGAGGAGAACCCGGAAGCTGATTTTGATGTTGCTTCCAACCCTGAGTTTTTGAGGGAGGGAGCTGCGATAAGCGACTTCATGCGTCCTGACCGTGTTGTTATAGGCGTTGATAACAACCGCGCTGAGCAGGTGCTTAGAGATATTTACAAGCCGCTTTACCTTATTGAGACGCCAATTGTA
>WFRQ01000296.1 GCA_015486425.1 Deltaproteobacteria bacterium
ACTTTGTCTGAATCTGGTAGAGGTTAAGCGGCAGATCGCGGTAGGAACGAATTTCCTTACGCACTATGTCTGTAATTACCTCCTCATGAGTGGGGCCAAGGCAGTAGTCGCGCTGGTGGCGATCCTTTAATCTCAGAAGTTCCTTTCCGTAATGCTCCCACCTGCCGCTCTCCTGCCATAGCTCCGCAGGCTGCACTATTGGCATAAGCAGTTCCTGTGCTCCCGCAGCATTCATCTCCTCACGCACAATCTGTTCCACCTTCCTGATGGAGCGAAGACCAAGGGGAAGGTATGTATAAAGGCCGGATGCAAGTTTTCTGATCATACCTGCACGCAGCATGAGTTTATGTGAAATTACCTCAGCCTCTGCCGGTACTTCCTTGAGGGTAGGTATGAACATCTTTGAATAACGCATTTTTATAAAACTCCGGTAACTGCCTCCTGAACTAAGGGACGTCTTCACCGCATCTCCTTTGTCATCGGGATCCCCATACAGCGCACACTATAATGGGAATTCCTCTTTCACGGATACGCGGCAAATCCGAACAATCGTTCAAATCAGGTGCGAAATTGCTCAAAGTCGCTTCAAAACAAGACCATTTATTTGCACAGAATAAATATGTTCATTTTTATCTGCTCAGGGGGGGCAGTAGATGCGGTACTCCCTGAGCAGATACCATAAATTTTGATAAAATCAGCTCATACCTGTGCATGTTTTTTATCATATTCTCTGATTACAACTTCAACCTCTTTCCAGAACTCTTCAAGGAGTTCTGATTCATCCACCTTCTTGAGTATTTTTTCACCCTTGAAAATGATACCCTTGCCCTTTCCTCCGGCAACACCAATGTCTGCCTCCCTGGCCTCTCCAGGACCGTTTACAATGCACCCCATAACCGCAAGCTTGACTGGCTGCGGAATTTTACGGGCCCGCTCTTCCACAGCCCTTGCCAGGCTGAACAAATCAATGTCACATCTTCCGCACGTGGGGCAGGAAATAATTTCCGGCCCGCGGTGCCTTAACTTCACTGCACGCAGTATCTCGTATGCAACAATTATCTCCTCCACAGGGTCCATTGTAAGGGAGACGCGCATTGTATCGCCAATGCCCTCCATGAGCAGGGCCCCCAGCGCAACACTGCTCTTTACCGTGCCTGCTATGAGTCCGCCTGCCTCGGTAACACCTATATGAAGTGGAAAATCAGTGCGTTTTGACAACAGCCGGTATGCCTCAACGGTTGCCATGGCATCAGATGATTTTATGGAAATTTTCATCTGTTCATGGCCCATGTCAGCAATAAGATTGATATTTCTTATGGCGCTTTCAACCAGGGCCTCAGGAGTCGGGCCGCCAAATTTCTTGCGTATATCCTTTTCAAGGGAGCCGGAATTGACTCCAACCCTGATGGGCACAGCGTACTCCTTTGCCTTGTCCACCACCTTGCGCAGTTTTTCATGGCTGCCAATATTGCCTGGGTTGATGCGTATGCCCTTTGCGCCCTGCTCCATTGCCGCTACTGCGAGGCGCCAGTCAAAGTGGATATCGGCTATAAGTGGTATGGAAATTGCTTTATTTATTTCAGAAATGGCATTTGCCGCATCCATGTTCAGCACTGCCACCCGGATAATTTCGCAGCCTACCTCTTCAAGCCTTTTTATCTGCTCAACAGTGGTCTGCACATCGCGGGTGTCGGTATTGGTCATTGACTGGACGGCAACCGGGTTTCCGCCGCCAACAGGAACATTGCCTACGTATATGGTGCGTGTATTGGTTATTTTTTGTGAATTATCCATAAAGCGCATGATAAATCAGTATGTTGGTTTGGGCAATGGCAACCTGCAAGTTTACTGTGAAAATACACTGAGCTTGCGCTTGTTCTTTATGTGGTTTGGGGTATTGCACTGCATGGACGGTGCAATATGAAAGTTTAAGTTGACATAACAGGCGTGATTGATAATTCTTTAAGGAAAGGGTATCCTCAAGTGGGTGACTGCCCACCGGGATATTGACTGGTGTACATTATGAAAATTAACAACGATTTTCACATTCCGGAAGCAGTTGGTCTGAACGATAAGAACTCCAGCGCAAAGGTGGATGGGGCCGGCAGTTTTTCGAAATTGCTGGAACAGGCATCATCTTCACCTTCAGTGGCTGATTTGCAGGAGCCAGGAATGAGTCCTGAGGCTGCCTCCATGTTCCAGGCCACGCTGACAGGTGCAGATCAGGCAGATGCGCTTGCCTCAGGAGAATACGCGCTTGAGCTTATTGAACATCTTGGCGCAATGCTCGCCAACACCGGCAGTGACAGTGCAGGGCTAAAGCCCGTGGCTTCTGCGCTTGAGAGTACCAGCCGGAACCTCATGGACATGAGGGATAACCTTGACGCGCACGATCCCCTGCGCGGTGCTATTGATGAAATTGGCGTGCTGTCCGTGGTGACTTCCATGAAAATAGAACGGGGTGATTTTGGCCTTTGAGCTGGAAAATAAATGAGTGATAACAAAAAAAGTATTCTTGTAATTGAAGATGACACAGAAGTCCGCAGTATGCTGGAGGACTACCTGACATACTTGAATTATGAAGTGTTTACTGCGGAAGATGGCCTTGAAGGCCTGAAAAAGATCAAGTCAGGCAGTTATGACCTGGTAATAACTGATATTGCCATGCCCTATGTTAGTGGCATAGGTATTATTTCCATATTAAAGGAAGAGCACCCGGAGATACCTGTTATGGCAATGACAGGTTACGGCTATCATGCAGAAGAGCTTGCCAATGAGAAGAATGCCAATGCCATAGTGAGCAAGCCGTTTGATATTCAGGAGATCAAGCAGCTTATAGAGGATCTCCTTTCAGATTAATCTGTCGCTGTCCTTTTATTTGCGGCAGACCTCACGTGGTCAGCGCCCCTTCGTGTCGGGGCGCTCTATCCCTCCCTTGAATTAGTTCATTTTTTGTAACTGCTCGCCCCCTCCAGGATGAATTCCCATAACGGAAAGTCGCTTTTCATACAACATTTTTTTGCTTGACACGTATCTGCTCAGGGGGGGCTGCACATGCAAGGCGGAGGGGGCGAAGGCGTACTTCCCGTACTTCAAGCCCTTGACAACGCAGCAGATGCGGTACCCCCTGAGCAGATATTTTTTCCTATTTTACGCCTTTTATATACCTGAAAAACTCTGAATCTGTTGAGAGTACAAGAGTGGTGTCCTTGTTCAGAGTCTTTTTGTAGCTCTCAAGGGTCCGCAGGAAACTGTAAAAGTCCGGTGCCTTTCCATAGGCTGCTGCATAAATATCTGTGGCGCTGGCATCCGCCTTTCCCTTGATATCCTGGGATTTTCTGTAGGCTTCAGAGGAGATCACCTTGAGCTGCCGCTCCATCTCACCCTCAATTCTTGCAGCCTCTCCTGCGCCCTCAGAGCGGTACTGCTCTGCAATTCGCATACGTTCCGATATCATGCGGGCATAGACCTCTTTTCTCACCTGCTCCACATAGTTGATGCGCTTGAATTTGAAGTCCAGCAACTCGATTCCCAGTGGTTTGGCCCGCCTTGAAGCGTTTACCAGCACTTCATCTGCAAGGGCCTGTCTTCCATATTTGATTGGCGTATTCATCTCCTTGCTGTCTGATGCCATGGTCTCCTTTTCAAATCCCTTTGAGCGTACCAGTTCAATCAGCAGATGGCGGGCAACCACGTTTCTTGTACCGCCGTCAAGGATGTCAGAGAGGCGGGACTGGGCCTGGTACTGATCGCGCAGTCTCTGGAAAAAGAGGAGAGGATCTGCAATGCGCCACCTTGCATAGGTATCAACCCATATAAAACGTTTGTCCTTGGTGGGAATCTGGTTCGGGTTGCCGTCCCATGCAAGAAATCTCTTGTCAAAGTAATTGGCCTGCTGGATAAACGGGAGTTTTATGTGAAGGCCTGGCTGAGTTACCGGTTCGCCTACAGGTTTTCCCATCTGGGTAATGATCACCTGTTCGGTCTCGTTGACAGTGTAAAACATGCCGCTGGCAACCATTACCACTGCGACGATTATAATAAGTGCAACAGAGGAGAATATTTTCATTTCGTGCCTCCTGCTGTGCCTGTCAGTGAAGATTTCAGGCCTGGACCATTGTTCAGGGACAGGAGTGGTACAAGTCCCTTGAGCTGTTGGTCTATAACAATTTTTTTGTTCAGTTTGGGATAAATGACATCCATGGTCTCGAGAAACATGCGTTTTCTTGTAACATCAGGCGCCTTTTCATAGGCCTGGTACAGGGCATTGAAAAAGGCAGCGTCACCTTGCGCCCGGTTTGTCCGGTCGGTGGCATATCCTTCAGCCTGCTGAATCATTCTAAGAGCCTCTCCCTTTGCCTTGGGTATTACCTTGTTGAACCTGGCCTTGGCTTCGTTGATCATTTTTTCACGTTCCTGCTGGGCCTGGTTTACCTCGTTGAAAGATGGTTTTACAGGATCAGGCGGGGTAACATCCTGAAGGACAATCTGCTCCACGACAATTCCTGTCTCATACTTGTTGCACAGGGCCTGCAGTTCCTGTTTAACCCTGTCTGCAACAAGCTGCCTGCCTGTGGTAAGTATGTCATTTACCGAGTGATTACCCACTACCTCGCGCATTATGGCCTCGTTCATGTCTCTGAAGGTTACCTGTGGATTTTTTACCTTGAACAGAAATTTGTACGGGTCTCTTATGCGGTACTGGGCTATCCACTCCACTACTGCCACGTTCAGGTCCCCGGTCAGCATCAGGGATTCATTTTCATAACTTTTGGGGTTCAGGCTTGCGCGAATGCCTGCGCGAACACTCCGGAACCCGAACTCCTCCTTGAGCTGGCGCTGAACAGGTACCTTTATCACTGATTCCACAGGCGAAGGGAGCTTGAAGTTCAGGCCGGGTTTGGCCACACGGACATATTTGCCGAATCTGAGAATGAGCCCGACTTCTTCTGGCTCCACTGTAAACCAACTGTTCCACAGGACTGCGGCGGCAAGAAGCACGCCAACCAGCCCCAGAAATGAGCGTATCTGTTCCCCTGTAGGTTTGGGAGGGGTCACCTTGAAATTTCTGATGTCCTGGGGTTCCATAAAATACCTTTTTGTATTTGAGTGATTAACGTAAATATACAGACATAATTCAGTATACTATCTAAACAGTGTAATTGCCATAGAGACAAAGGTCCTGTGTATGAGGTGCTGAAAATTTTCATCCACTGATGATAATGCTGGTATGTCATAAAACTTTCACCCGAATCGCTCAATCCAGGTTTCATACTGTCCCATTCAACTGGTACACTGATAATTGAAAGCGGAGTTATGGTTTTTTGTCCGTGTGGGTCGTTCTGGATTCATGGGTTAGAAATGTCTTGCAGGGCCTGATTGAGTGACAGGCTGCAAGGTAAAATTGATAAGGAGGCTGTATCATGTCAGACAAGCAGCAGGAGATAAAAATTACATTTCCGGAAAAGAATCAGGCAGGAATCTATTCCAATAATTCGGTGGTTGGGCATTCAGGTGAGGAATTTATTCTTGACTTCCTGCTTGTAACCCCGCCTGCGGGCAGGGTAAATGCCAGGGTAATAATCAGCCCCGCTCATGCAAAACGCCTGTTCAAGGCCCTGGGGGAAAATCTGGCTCAGTATGAGAAGATGTTTGGAAAGATAAAACCCACGCAGATACCGCCTGGGGATATAAAGGTACAATAGGAAAAGGGAGAGAGAACGGGCCGGAGTCACACAGCGCCGGTTTTAACTACATTGCGCACAATTCAGGATCAATATTCATCCTGTGACTGCAGGCAATGGTTTCTCTGTCCGTAACAATCATATCCAGTCTCTGGTCGTGAGGTTTAAGGGGGATATGGTCCATGACCTGGAAATGGAATGCCAGACCGATTCGTACTGCACCAGGTGCATCCCTTTCCAGGAATCTGTCATAGAACCCTCCTCCATACCCATATCTTCCGCATTGCCGGTCAAAAACGCTTCCAGGCACAAGCACAGTGTCAATTATGGCAGGGTTGGAGATTCTTTCAGCCCTGCCTTCACGCGGCTCCAGTATGCCATAAGCCCCGGGTTCAAGGTCACTGTCCCATTGCCGGATTTTAAAAATTTCCAGGCGGCGTTCAGATATAATGCTTCTTGGGACAAGGACGGGGAGGCCAAGGGTCAGCCTCGCCTTTATAAGCTGGTGAGTGTTTATCTCGGAACGGAAGGAGATGAAGAAGAGCGGAAATAAACTGTTGCGGAATGCAGGGAGAGATTCAAGCCGTTTCACGGCTCTGTTGCTGCGTTCCCTGATCTCAGCCCTGGGAAGGGCGTCCCGCTCAGCAAGTATCTTTTTTCTCAGCAGGTCCGGCTCCACCGGATACTCAGAATATGAGGCTCTGCTTACTGTGGTAATTGATATGCATGCATGAAGAGCCCTTGACTCCGCTGTCACGCCACAGGGGTTTGCATTTTTTATCTCTGAGCATTACCTGATGCCCTGCTATTGCAGGTTTGAGTGATCTGGCAACAAGGTAGAGGTTTCCGTCCAGACCATAGAATTTAGAACCGACCACCTGCATCTCAACCCCGGATTTCAGTAACAGCCCACGCTGATGAAGGAACCACTGTGGGCCGGTAATTACTGTAAAGACGCGTGAACGTGATTCAAGGGTAAAGCACTCAAGCCCGCCGTACCGGCCTGCAGAGGTATCTTTGACCACCCCTGTCACTACTATTTCAGTGTTTTCATCATAACCGGGCCCGGCCGCCATGACAGTTCCTGCCATACACAGAAGAATGAATGCGGCAAGCCCAAAGCCTGCGGCATGAGCGGCTGTCATGAACCCCCGCCGAGGAGATGTAGCGCGGTTTTTATAAATTTTATGAAAATTTTCCGGGTTCAATTCAGAACTCCTCACTCTTGTTTATTTGTATTTTTGTGTAACTGTTCAGCGTTTTTCCCATTCCTTTTGCTGAATAAAAACGTTTTCTGCCTGTACTTTCCAGCCCGTGCACGGCCTGTAAATCAGCCGCTTATGTCGGTTATTGCTTGAAAGCACGAGCTTCTAACTTTGCTGAAGCAAATTTCATGCCTTTAACAGGAGAAAATGCTTAAGCAGTATAACTATGTAAAAATTATCTGAAGGCATGTGGTCTGTGCCTTTAACATAAGAGTATATAGAATGTAATATTTTCTTTACAAATGTGGTTCTATGGCTCCTTTGGGTTTAAAAGAGGGGCAGGCTGGGTATCAAGGAGTGCACATTAATAAGTTTCATAAGGTTGAAAACAGATTCCCCATGCTGTGTGTTTTTCTCAAATGATATTTTCCAGATTTGAAAACGGGAATTGCGTCTGCTGTTTTGCGTGCAAAAACTGCGCAAAATGCAAAAATTGCACCCGAGGAAATGCAAAAATTGCACCTTGGGATTTTTGGGGGCCAGGCGCTTGTCTCAACCAAATGCAGGTGAAAATGCGGTATGATGCGGCGAAAAGTGGGAAATGTGAGAAAAAAGCAAAAAAAGAAGGCCTTCTATGAGGAGGATCAGAAGGCCTTCGGGGAGAGGAGGGTTGGGAGGGATAGGGAGTTTTATGTTATCTTTGCTGTGTTGTCTAAGTAATAATGCAACAGGCGTGCCAGGCTGTCCTCAGGGCAAAAAAATTTATGTATGATATACAGGAATGATTGGAGCAGAGCAGGGATTGCTGTAATTTTTATTAGTAAAAACGGAATGATTATGTGATGCAACTCTGTATATTGCAAAAAAAACGGGCATGATTTTTTTGTTGCAGCTCTGTTTTATATCTAAAGGCGCTAAATCATTCCTCGTATTTGGTGTGCAAAAAATGCACTTAGTGCAATAATTGCACAAAGGGGCGCGCAAATTTTGCGCACAGGCGACAATGGTTGTCAGTCATACAAGATATTTCTGAAGGTAATATCATACTGGCGCACATGGGTATCTTTGTGAGTAAACAGATGCTTTTCCTGTAATGTTTGACCAGTTTTGCGCATGTACCGGGAAAATTTGCATGTATTTATGAAAAAAGACAAAAAAGAAGGCCTTCTTATGAGGAGGATCAGAAGGCCTTCGGGGAGAGGAGGGTTGGGAGGGATAGGGAGTTTTTATGTTATCTTTGCTGTGTTGTCTATAAGCTAATGCAACAGGCGTGCCATGTTTGGTCCGGGTGGCGAATTTTTGTATATATTATTTCCCCATCCTGTAATTTTTAATTTTGTACTGCAGAGATCTCAGAGAAATTCCCAGCAGTTCTGCGGCTTTACGTCTGTGTCCCCCTGTTTTTTCAAGCGTGGCCTCTATGGCCTCCCGTTCCAGTTCATCAAGCCGTTTGGGCGCAAAGTCAATTTTATCATCGGAATGGGGGGAATGGGGGGAATCGCCATAGGATTGATCCTGACTTCCGGCAGAAAGCGGCGGAAGAAGTATCTCCCCACCCTTGGAAAGGATAATGGCCCGCTCAAGCACGTTGTGAAGCTCCCTTATGTTGCCTGGCCAGTTGTATGCCTCGAGTTGCTGCAGGAAATCCTCTGTTATCTCAGGAACCGCTTTTCCTA
>WFRQ01000297.1 GCA_015486425.1 Deltaproteobacteria bacterium
CCTGCCTGGCAAAATCTGCACCCACGTGTGCATCCCCTGGCAATCTCAAGCCCGAGCCTGTCATGAACTATCTGCATGAACGGAACCAGGGGCCTTGACGGGGAAGGAAAACTGTGGAGCTCAGGGAGTATTCTTCGACGTACAATTCCAGCAGATGGATGAAGCGGCTCTGCCACCACAAAACCTGACGGGCCTGGAACCGGGCTGTAAAAAGAAGGGATATAAACACCCTGAATCCTGGACAGGGCCTCCAGCAGCTCCTGCCTGGAGCCCTTCCCTGCCTGCTTCCATTCCCGCACGCACAGCGCAATTTCATGCACTGCTTCCTCACCGTCACCGGTAAGCACGGCATCAAAAAAGTCTGCCACCGGTTCAGGATTGAGAGAGCAGCTTCCGCCGCCCAGGACAAGCGGCCAGTCACCCTGCATCCTTTCCGAGGCAAGCAGAGGGATACCGGCAAGGTCAAGGATGGTGAGGATATTGGCATAACACAGCTCATACGGCAGGGTAAATCCCAGAATATCAAAATCCCCAAGAGGCCTCTGGCTTTCAATCCCCCAGGCAGGAACATGCCTTGAACGCATCAACGCCTCCATGTCAGTATCAGGACAGTAGGCGCGATCTGCAAGGCACCAGTCAATGTCATTTAATACTCCGTAGAGTATCTGAAGGCCCAGGTGAGACATGCCTATCTCGTAGAGGTCCGGGAAAATCATGGCAACACGGACCTCTGCCTGCTCCCACGGTTTATGACGCGCATTTATCTCTGTCCCGAGGTAGCGGCTGGGTCTCTTTACTGATGGCAGTATGGCTGAAATATTCATGGGGGCAGAAACTACCCTGCATTTATGAGGCAGGCAAGGTTATGAAAAAAATGTTGTGTGAAAAGCGTCTTTCCGTTATGGAGGAGCAGCTAGGAAAGATGAGACCACCCTTGCATTGAAACCTGTTTTTCAGGGGATTCTGATGACAACGCAAGACTAAACCTTGACAAGCAAATTAATGCTATTTATAAAAGGACAAGTTAATTCCGCTGGGGGATCGTCTAACGGCAGGACGGTAGACTCTGGATCTATTAGTCTAGGTTCGAATCCTAGTCCCCCAGCCATTTTTATTTTCAGTCAGGTTCAACCACACCAGGGAGATGCTGACTAACCTGATCCTGACTGTGCCTCCTGTACTGCATCCGGCGATTGCGGCTATAAGAAGATTTTTCACCAGAATCATAGGGGGCGGATTTTCATGTCCGGGGAGGTCCGTTTCAGACGGCTGATTGAAAATCCTGCTCACCGTATCACGGCATGCATCCCCTTAGACAGCAATTATATTCTCTAATCCAATGAATGATACCAGACCTGTGAGCCGTGCCAGTTCAGCGTTAAAAATTCTCATTGCAGACGATGATCAGTCTGTAGTCAAGGGATTTGACCTTATCCTCAGGGATGCAGGTTATAATGTAGTGGGAGTTGCCCATGACGGCATGGAGGCTGTTGAAATGGCATCGACCATGCGGCCTGACCTCGTGTTAATGGACATCAAGATGCCGCGCATGGACGGAATCAATGCGGCGCGTATCATAAACAGCAGGGATTCCGGGGACAGCCTTATCCCTATTATCCTGGTGACAGCTTATGCCGAGCAGCAGCTTGTGCAAAAGGCAAAAAGCTGCGGCGTGCTTGGATACCTGGTAAAACCCGTGCATGTGGATGACCTTGTCCCTGCCATTGAGCTTGCCTACAACACTGCCCAGACAATCAATGCCCTTGAAGGTGTGGTAGAGAACCTGACAGAAGAACTGGAGGCAAGAAAGCTCATAGAAAAGGCCAAGGGCATCCTTATGAAGCATCTGTCAATTCACGAGGATGATGCAATGCGCATGATGCAGAAGGAGAGCCGCAAACAGCGCATCAAGATGAAAGACCTTGCCCAGGCCATCATCGCATCCCATTCTGTCCTGTCCTGACCCAACACCTGCAAACGTAATAACTTCTCATAATGCAGTGTAAATTCTCCTGTATCTGCTTACAGGGTGCTGCAGATACAAGGCGGAATCGCTTTTTCTTTCTATTCTGTCATTTCGACAGAACGATGTTCCCCAGGAAGCTGGAGCTTCCAACCATACCGTTCCCAAACTGGAGTTTGGGAACGAGCTGAATTTTTTCTTGGCACGTATCTGCTCAGGGGATGCTGCAGATGCAAGGCGGAGGGAGCGAAGGCGCACTTTCCGTACTTCGAGCCCCGGACAACACAGCAGATACGGCACCCTGTGAGAAATTCAAATAAAAATTTAAAGTCATTTCTGATAGTGCCGATAATCATATAAAGGGGCAAGGAAAATAACTTCCATGTCCATGATGTATAAATTGTAAAGGCAAACACAAAATAATATTTGACATGTCTGTGGCACTGGTTTATTACCTTGGCTGCCAGTTGATGAAATCAACCTGAAAAGTTAAAAATTCTGAGCATTTGATTTTTTATTGTTCAGGATAAAATTATACGTTTTTCAGTTGACAGACTTATGGTGCTGATGTAACATAAATTTAACAATTAAATAAAATTTCCCCTGCTGGTCCCTCTGTACCACCTCCAACAAAGACGACCAACATACCCACCTCCATCCTTCTTTGTGCCAGCAGGGGGATTATTTTTCAGACGTCGCTTTCATTCACGCAATTCAGATATTTTCCCTGATTACTTCTTTCATAACTCATAAAATTGAGCAACTATACCCGCTGCCGTCATTCAGCGGTCTGCTGATACAAATGCACATCGTGCTGGGGATATGGAAACGAAATTCCCTTTTCATCAAAGGTAAGCTTGATTTTTTCAATCAGCTCAAGCCTGACATCCCAGTAATCACCTGACTTCACCCAGGGCCTTACAATAATATCCACACTTGATGCCCCGAGATCAGAGACTGCTATGACAGGCGCAGGTTCATCAAGAATTCTGTCATCCTCCCTTACCAGTTTTTCAAGGGTCTCTTTTGCCTGCTTGATATCATCTTCATAACCAATACCTATTACAAGATCGATCCTGCGAACAGGTTCCGCATTGATATTGGTGATAATTCCCGAGGTTATGCTGCTGTTGGGAACTATGATCTTCTGGTTATCCGGAGTCAAAATTATAGTGCTGAATATATCGATCTGCTGCACCTTGCCTGTCACTCCACCTGCAGTAACAGCATCCCCCACCTTGAATGGCCTGAAGAGAATCAGCATTACACCTGAAGCAAAATTGGCCAGGGAATCCTTCAGGGCCAGGCCGATTGCCAGACCTGCGGCACCCATTATAGCCAGGAAAGAGGTTGTGTTGATGCCTAACTGGTCAGCAGCGGCAATCAGCACTGCTGTCAAAAGTGCATAGTAAATCAGCTTGCTCAGGAAACGGGAAAGGGTCTCCTCCACCCCTCCTTTGTTCATGGCCTTTTTACCAATGGATGCGAACCACATTGA
>WFRQ01000298.1 GCA_015486425.1 Deltaproteobacteria bacterium
GGCAGGTGGCCAGAATACTTACCCTGTGCTTTGACCCTGAAAGTGCAGACCAGATTTGCAAATGGCACCATGCCGCTGGTGATTTTATTGTAAATCATCAAGGTCATCATATTGAGACAAGGCTTACCACTGTAAGGGAATATCGCCCTGTTCTTGATTATCAGGGTTACTCACTTGAAGATATCAATCTCCATCTCATCTTCTTCTTTCTGGATCTTACAGTGAGGATATGCATGGACAGGCTTGACGGCACAGATAAACCGGTATGGGCAGACAGCACTTTCCTGGCGCCGGTTATTCAGGGATTCTCAGATGGGCTCAGTCTTCTGGAAGATCAGGGACGGATTGGTCCTGGACAGGCCGAAGCATTCATGCTGCTGCTGAAATCCATGTCCATGCAGGAATTAACCAGCATTTTTCAGCCCCTGAGGGAGATATACCAGGATGAAAACAGAATGGACAGAGACCTCATTGCAACCAACCTTGAAGATCACATAAAAAATCTATATAACTTATTACAGAACATGCAGGGCGGATAAAGGTATCTGCTCACAGGGCACCGCATCTAAGGCGTTGCCTTACGCCTGAAGCAGACGCTTGAAGTAGGTGTTGTCCGCCTGCGCGTCCTCCGCCTTGTATCTGCAGCACGCTGTAAGCAGATACATAAGAATCTACACGGACTTATTTGAGAAGTTACGGATAAAGAGAGCAACGGGCAGAATCAGGAATAATAATGACTCACAGCGACAGCGGAATACACAGACCACCTTATGGTGGACCTCCCATGGTCCGCATTGACGGCGCCAGGGTTCGCGGTATGCGTGAGGAACAGGGTTTGACACAGCTCTACCTCGCCACTGCTGTCGGCGTTACCACTGATACCATTTCACGATGGGAAAACAGGAAATATCCCTCTGTTAAAAAAGAAAATGCCCTTAAACTTGCCGAGACCCTCGGGGTTGATATTGAAGATATACTGGAAAAGGACGCAGAGGAAGAAAGCCATAGCGATGCGAAGACACCGGTTGAGAATAATACATTTCTGGATGCCGACCAGGCTGACCAGCAGGAACCGACTCTCGCAGCGCCCTTAACCGAAGTGGCGGACACACCTGAACCCGGCATGCTTCACAGACACTGGAAGATACTCCTTCTTGCAGGTGCCTTGCTTGTGGCTGCAGGTGCTGCAGGCATGTGGTACTGGCAGGTTCCGGTAAATGAAAATATTACGGTGACAGCAGTACGTAATCTGCCGGGGCATGCCCCGCCTGGCGCCACTTTTCCAGTGATCATAACTGTCTCTTCGTCCTCAAAAGAAAAAATATCTCTCATTCTTTCAGAACATTTCCCTGACAAAACGGCGATAATAAAGGCCGTCCCCCCCTGGTCTGCCATTTCTCCTGACAAAAAAGAGATAAAATGGATAGTATCCACATCAGGCCATGATTTTACCATCTGTTATCTATCGAAAATAAGCGCTGATGCAAAACAGGGCTCACCTCTTGTCTTTATTGGAGAAATCACATCAAGCCTTACAGGCAGGCAGATATTTCCTGTAAAGGGTTCCAATGTCATGACTGTGCAGCCTTTTCACTGGGCAGACCTTAACAGTGATGGTCAGATTGACGATGAGGAGATACTACGCGTATTTGATGAACTTGGGGAACGTAAGGGGATTGCCTTCGGGCTTGATGAAATAAAAACCATCTGGTCGTCCGGTGGTTATATCTGGAACAGCAAAACCCACAAATATATACCTGTGAAACAGGAGAGGAATAATGAATACCAGGACAGATAACAGGACCCTGATCAGGCACACGCATAACTGCACTGCTTCAGGCCCTGCCAACAAGGCCGAACCGTCATCTAAATGCATTGTATCTGCTCACAGGATACCGCATCTACGGCGTTGTCAGAAGTTACAATGCACTCTGCTACCCTGCCTGTGGCTGTTTTTTTTAATACTGACTTTGGGCGCATACCCACCATGCGCAGTATATGCTGAAGATGAACCTGTTACTGCAAGGTTCATCAGTTCCAGTGGTGAAAAGCTGGCAGTGGAACTCAAGGTCGCAAAGCCTGTACCAGGTTCTGTAATTTTCACACTGAACCTTCCTGAAAAAGTTCAACTTGTCAAATCTGATCCCCCTGCCGGCAAGTATGACAAATCAAAGGGCCAGGTCAAGTGGCTCCTAAGGGGGCTGAGCCCGGGCAACCACAAAATAACCCTCAACTTCTCCAAGGCAGTGCAGGCAGATTCCCTGCAGGCCGAGGTGCGTTACCTCAACTCTGCCAACGGTAAGCTCTGTATTCTTCCAGTCAAAAAATAAAGTAACTGCTCACCCCCCTCAAGGCTGAATTCCAATAATGGAAAGTCGCTTTTCACACAACAATTTTTTTCCTGGCACGTATCTGCTCAGGGGGTGCTGCAGATGCAAGGCGGAGGGGGCGAAGGCGTACTTCCCGTACTTCGAGTCCCTGACAACACAGCAGATGCGGTACCCCCTGAGCAGATACAAAATAAAAAGAAATGATTTCCCGCCTCCTGTCAGACCCTGCATCAGCATTTTTCCAGTGTGGCGCAGGGTACAAACTCGCATGTTGCACTGTATGTACTGCACTGCATCCCTGACATGAAAAGTGCAAGCGAAGGCTCAGTACGTTTTTACAGTAAAGCAAGGGGATATAAAACGGTATGGCATTTCATGCTGCTGTTTTTCCTGTTCATGACCGCACCATGCTCTGCTGATGACAGCAATAAACAGCCCAACGAGGCATCATTTGACGCAACGTTCCAGCAGGGGCTCAATGAAACCAGTGCAATCGCCACAAAAACCCGCCTGAACATAGACGATGTCCCTGCCTTCATTACCATTTTACATCAGGACACACTTCTCAAACTTGGCATAGATGATGTTTATGAGGCCCTGTGCCTGGTACCCGGCGTGGAACCGTTCATGGAATCCACAGGTGCCAGGCAACTGATATTCAGAGGAGTAAAGGAAAAGGGCAAAGTCAAACTTCTAATAGATGGAATGGACATCAACAATACGTTCAGGGGATCAATCTATTACTATTACGATTTCCCCATAGAGCTTGTGGAGCGTATTGAGGTTATCCGGGGGCCGGGAGCCGTTCTATATGGCTCAGGGGCCATGAGCGGTGTCATCAATATTATTACAAGGGTTTCCGATCGACTTGGCGGATCAAGGGCGTTTGGCTCAGCGGCATCTTACGATACCTACAAGGGCGGCATGTACATGAATTACAATGCAGGCCGTTTCCATGCCGGCATTGACGGTTACTACAGACAGGACAACCAGGGGGTCAAGGCAGGCCCTGATATCGGGGGGGATTACGGCAGAAGCGATGAAGCCGGTAATAACTGCAGTGTGGGCGCAGTGGCAGAGAGCGGCAATATAAAACTCACGGCACGCTTCAAAAGGTCAAAGGACGGAACCGCCTTTGGCCGCCTATATTTTCTGCCTGATGATCCGGACGAGGCCCTGGTAAACACCACTGTTCTTTCGGAAATTCAGTACTCAGGATCAATGATGCCCGGTCTGAACCTTACGGTCAAGGGTGGCTACAGCTACTACAGAGAGGCGCTTGATTCACTGGCAGTACCAGAGAATATCCATGGAGGGATGAGGTATCAGGTGAGGTACTCCGAGGACAGGTTTTACGGAGACATATCCCTTGCATCTACCCTGCTCCGGAACCACAGCATGGAAGGCGGCATACGGTTTGAAAACAGCGAGGAGCATGATGACAAATTCCGGGCTTACGGACCTGTAAGAATCCGGACAAAC
>WFRQ01000299.1 GCA_015486425.1 Deltaproteobacteria bacterium
GGGTGCGCATTGCGCACCGTGAAAAAATTCTCTGCATATCCCGATGGATATGCGAAAAAAATATGGCAATACTTCCAGTCTATGCCATATTGTTATAATGGATTAGTGATAGAGAAAGGAGGTAAGTTATGCCAATGTCAATAGATGAAATATTAATTGAAGCTCAGGCGCTCTCCAATGATTCTAAGGCGATATTAGCTGAAAAGCTTATTGATAGTATTGAACAAGGAATTGACCCGCAAATAACAAAAAATCACTTGGCAGAAATTAAAAGAAGAAGAGACGAGATTCACGCGGGTATTGTTCAACCTTTGGATGGGGAAGAGTGTTTGATCAAAGTCAGAGAAATAATTGGTCAATGAATTATTATTTTCACCCTGAGGCTTTTCAGGAGTACTCTGAATCTACTCAATACTATTTTAGAATTTCGCCATCTCTTGCCAAAGCATTCGTTGCAGAGATAGAAGACGGTATTAACCAGATTATTCAATCTCCCCAAACTTGGCAGGAAATTGAAACAGGTGTCCGCCGATATTTAATCAAACGTTTTCCTTTTGGCCTTTATTACACAATTGAAGAGGATAATTCTGTAATGATTCAGGCTGTTATGCACTTAAGTCGTAAGCCTGGTTATTGGAAAACTCGTATTGAATAAAAGCGCATATCAATTGCATTCACCTATCTGAATATATGCAGGGGCAGGCTGGCAACTTCTCCCCTGAGAGTGGAAATAATCTTCTTTGCCTCCCTTCTTGTGATCCTGCCCGGTTTTTTCAGAAGTCCGCTTAGAATGCATGCTGCATGGCTTCTGCCCTCAGGGTCTGCATGCTCCAGATATTTCATCATCTGTTCAAATTCAATTCTGAGTGATCTACTCATGTCCATCCGGGTCAGACTCTCCTGAAATAACGCCGATGCCCATGTTTCTGTTTTTTCCTTGTGTTCGTTTCGGTTTTTTTTGCAGGGTATGGTTTTAAGCCACCTGATAATCTGGTCCGCAGCCTTGTTCATGGCCTTTTCTACATCCCTGCGGTCTGACTCACCGGGTTTCAGATAATCAAGCACTACCTTGATTATGGCCATTCTGTGCATGGGAAGAAACAGCCGCGCTGCCTCAAATGCTCCTGCAGCCTCCATATCCACCAGCCTGGTATTTAAAGTTTTTTTTGCGTCTGCGGTCACAGGGGCAGAAAATGTCTCTATGGCGTCTTCCTGGAAATCGTGGTGGTAGAGCATGTCAGGAAACATCTCCCTCCTGGTCTCATGATCTCGTATGCGGTTTATCATGAAGATGCTTCCGGTTTTGATATTTTCATCCACTGCGCCGCATACCCCGGCGTTTATATAGAAGTCATTTTTTGAGGCGTGAAATGAGGTAAGAAGAAAAGTGGTTGCAACAGCGCTTCTGATTTTCCCTGTGCCTGATACAATCAGTGCACATTCAGGTGAATCGTATATGCGGAATCTGGCAAATGCATGATTCTTTTTAAGCCCCAGGGCCGCAATCAGCGGGCGTGCCTCAGGTTGCATTGCAGTGGTTATGAACAGCATGGCAGTGTGAGATGTCAAGAAGGGGTTTTCAATGAATTCCCCAGCGTGTCTGGGGCAGGCCTCTATCACAGGGGCGGGATATTTTCCGTTCCGTTGTCTTTCGATACATGAGTTTTGTTCTCCTGTTTTATTATATTGACATCACCGTTCCGGTTGTTATCATGTTGGCATAACTGGCATAGTGACAACATGGAGTGAAGGAACGATGATACGCACACAAATTCAGTTTGAAGAGGAACAATATCAGAAAATTAAAGAGTTGGCTAACCAGCAGAAGGTTTCAATTGCCGCAGTAGTCCGTCGTGCTGTCGAGCAACTTCTTATGACCAGAAAGCCAGGGAGATCCTCATTATACCGTGAGGCTTTAAAGATATCCGGTAAATATAAAGCTGATCATAATGATATTTCAACAAGCCACGATAAGTATCTCGAGGAGGCGTATCTTTGATAGTTTTTGCCGATACCTCCGGTTTTTTTGCTTTCCTTGTGAAAAATGATCACATGCATGTGCGGGCGGAAAATATTTTCAGATCCTTTGCTGAAAGCAATACCCAGTTACTTACCAGTTCGTATGTTCTGCTTGAAACTGCAGCTCTTCTTCAGCGAAGGGTTGGAATGGAAGCGGTCCTGGATTTTCAGTATAAAATTATGCCCCTGCTTGACATTATCTGGGTTGATGCTCACTGGCATGAAAAGGCAGTAAACAGACTTGTTGCCATCAATCAGAAAAGGGTGAGCCTGGTAGACTGCCTCAGCTTTGTCATCATGGATGCCAAAGATGTGCATACTGCCTTCAGTTTTGACAAGCATTTTGAAAAAAATGGATATGCTTTGGCAGAATATCAAGAATAAAGGTATCTACTCAGGGGGTACCGCATCTGCTGCGTTGTCTGGGGCTCGAAGTACGGGAAGTACGCCTTCGCCCCCTCCGCCTTGCATCTGCAGCACCCTCTGAGCAGATACGTGTAAAGACAAAAGTTGTGTGAAAAGCGACTTTCCGTTATGTGAATTCATCCTGGAGGGGGAGGAGCTGTTACGTTCATGAAAGATATAATTCCTTTCTTGATGCTATACTGTATGTTGCCTCTGTTTTTCGAGGTCTGTGCTCAAGTAATTGATTGATTATACCGAAATTTTTTATATGATTAAAATATTATATCTCAATTCATGACGAATTAAAATTTCAAGCTCCTTCAGTCAAACAATATGAAATAATGAATTTACGCTCAACAGGATATTCTGTTTTTTTATCTCTCCTCTTTTTATATCCCTGCATGGCTTTTTCTGCCGTACCTGACAATAAAGAGAATATTGTTCTTCAGCTTAAATGGTACCACCAGTTCCAGTTCGCTGGTTATTACGTGGCCATTGAAAAAGGCTATTATGATGCTGCAGGCCTGAATGTGGTTGTAAAAGAGGGCAGGCCCTACCTGAATGTTACAGATGAACTTATTGCAGGGCGTGCGGATTACGGCATTGCAACTCCTTATATTCTTGTTGAGCGCCAGAAGGGAAAACCGGTTGTGGCGCTGGCCTCCATTTTTCAGCACTCTCCCGTTGCGTTGTTTGTGCTCAAGAAGTCGGGCATTACCAATCCACAGGAGCTTGTAAACAAGAAAGTGGCGTTACGGCCTGGTGATGTTGAAATGCATGCAATGTTTCTGAGTGAGGGAATTGACCCTGCGCAGATAGATATAGTGCCACTGAGCCCGGATATAAATGACCTTGTTAACGGGAAGGTTGATGCCATGGCGGGTTATATCACTGACAGACCGTTTGTCCTGCAGAAGAGGAATGTTGAATATCTGTCTATCCGTCCCGTGACCTACGGCATTGATTTTTATGGTGACTGTCTGTTTACCACTGAAAAAGAAATCCATGACCATCCCCGGAGAGTTGCAAAGTTTCTTGCTGCCAGTATCAAAGGGTGGGAATACGCATTAAAACACCCTGAAGAGACAGCCGACCTGATTTTGAAAAAATATGGCACCCGTCTGTCCAGAGAGGGACTGCTTTTTGAAGCAGAGGCCATGCATGAGTTAATACAGCCGGAATTTATTGAAATCGGTTACATGAACCCTGGGAGATGGAGGCATATTGCCAATATCATGGTTCAGCTTGGCATACTGCAGTCTGATGTCTCGCTGGAAGGTTTTTTGTACAGCCAGGGTAATTCCACTGATTATGCCAGGCTTATACGTATATTCCAGGTCGTGCTGCTTGTACTTGCTTTCATAACACTGGCAGGGATAATCCTGTTTTTATTCAATCGCAAGTTGAGACAGGAAGTGGCATTAAGGACAAGAGGGCTTGAGAGGGAAAGGCAGTTTAATGATGCAATACTGAGAACTCTTCCAGGCGTTGTTTACGTATATGAGGATGGAAAACGTCTTATTCGCTGGAATAAAAATTTTCAGGACAGAGTCGAGATGACTGATGAGCAGATGGCAGGCTGCCATCCTCTGGACTGGGTAGATGGCCGTGACAAACAGAAAGTCATCCGTGCCCTGAATCAAATTCAGGAGAAAGGTGAAGTGGCGCTGGAGGCAACCGTAACTGTAAAAAGGGGGAAGATACCTTATTATTTTAATGCAACCATGCTGAAAATAGAGGACAAGACCTATCTCATCGGGGTAGGCATTGATCTTACATCCAGACATCAGCTTGAGGAGCAGCTCAGACAGGCTCAGAAAATGGAATCAATTGGCAGGCTCGCAGGAGGTGTCGCACATGATTTCAACAACGTCCTCACCGCTATTATCGGCTACAGCGAGTTGCTGCTTGCTGACAGATCCCTCAGTGACAGGCAACGGGAGCAGGCCGCTTTAATTCACAGCGCCGGAGAGAGGGCCTCTGCGCTGACCAGGCAACTGCTGGCATTCAGCCGCAGGCAGATTCTTGAGAAAAAAGTAGTATCCATCAACACCATTATCACTGATTTTTTGAAAATACTGAAAAAGATACTTGGTGAGGACATAGTAATTAAGACATACCTTGATGCCCGGGATGGTATTATTGAGGCAGATATAGGACAGGTGGAGCAGATTCTCATGAATCTCGCTGTCAATGCCAAGGATGCCATGCCGCAGGGAGGCGATATAGTCATAGAAACAGGTGATGTTGTGATTGATAAAAGTTATGCGGATTCACACATGGATATTGAACCCGGGCATTATATCATGCTTGCGGTAACGGACCATGGGGAAGGTATGGACAGCGAGGTTCAGGAGAATGTCTTTGATCCGTTTTTTACCACCAAGGAAAAGGGTAAGGGCACAGGGCTCGGCCTTGCAACAGTGTATGGAATTGTGAAACAGCATGAGGGCCATATCCACGTTTACAGCGAAAAAGACATTGGTACAACATTTAAGATTTACTTCCCAGCCAGCGCAAAAAAGGTGACATCAGAAGATGATGACCATAAAAGCGTGCCTCTTTCACCTGGACATGGCACCATTATGGTGGTGGATGATGAAGACTATATAAGAAAATTTGTAATCGATACGCTTGAACCCCTGGGTTATACTTGCATGGAGGCTTCATGCGGTGCTGATGCACTTGAGATAATTAAAAATTATCATGGCGATATTCATCTGTTGCTTACAGATGTAGTTATGCCAGGCATGAGTGGCAGGGAGCTGTTCGAAAACGTTTGTCATGACAGGCCGGAAATGAAGGTGCTTTTCATGTCAGGTTATACAGAAAATGTGATTACATCTCATGGAATGCTTGACGAGGATATCAATTATATCCCCAAGCCCATATCGCCCCTTATCCTCACCAGGAAGATAAGAATTGTTATGGAGTCGTAAAGGCTCAGGGAATATTTCCTGATGGGAGCATTCCCCGTTTGTCCCAGTATCATAGCGTGCTGCGGCCATGTAACTTTTTGAGACTGGTTCTGAAACTGTCATGAGGTGTCACGAACGTTATATGCAGGTTTTCTCGCAGAACAAGTCTCAAAAAGCCACACAGCCTCCACAATAATAAAAAAGGCGAGACAAACAGGGAATGCTCCCGTTCCTGATTCCGGCTGGTTCAGAGAACGCCTGCCTTAAGCACCTGTTCATCATACACGTTGAGCAGGTCTGCCTTTTTCAGAATTCCCTGCACCTTCAGAGGTGCGAAACTGTCCACAACAGGCATGGACGAGATGTGGTGTTTTGCAAATAGATGAAAGGCTGTTTCAAGGTTGTCGCGCTCTTTTACCGTAACAGGGTCAGGGGTCATGACATCTCCTGCTGAAAGCGCCCGTATCTCCGGCTCAATCTCTACATTGCCTGAGTTTATCTCTGCGCTGCCAATTATACCAATCATGTCACGAAGAGTGAGCATGCCTGACAGATTCCCCCTGCTGTCAATTACAATAAAGTGGGGATATGCACTCTTTTTCATCATTTCAGCTACCTGGGTTACAGGGGTATCCGCGTTTACTGTCTGATATTCCCTTGTCATGAAATCCCTTACAAGCATGTCCCTGAGCCTGTTAGCAGCATGTCCCCTTGAAATGCTGATGCCTTCACTGAGCAGTTTTGTTTCATATATGGAGTGGCCGTGGAACAGCTTTACCACAAGCACTGCAGGTATGCAGGCTGCCATGAGAGGGAGTATTACCTGGTAGGTGTAGGTAAATTCAAATATGGTCATTATTGCAGTAATTGGTGCAAGCGTGGTGCCGCTTACCAGTGCCCCCATTCCCACAAGAGCGTAGTTTGAAGGTGCGTTGATATTGCCGGGCCAGATGATCAGGGCAAGGCTTCCCACAGCAGCCCCCAGCATGGCCCCTGCAAACAGGGAAGGTGCGAATATGCCGCCGCTCATCCCGGAGCCAAGGCAGCATGATGTCACAAGTATCTTGGCGGCAAGCAGAATAAGCGCTGCCTCAAGGGCCACATTGCCTGAAAGAGATGCGAACACAGTATCATAACCAACGCCTGTGACCTGTGGAATGAGCATGGCTGCAATGCCTGCAGCTATGCCACCTGCCACAGGTTGGACAGCCCTGTGTATGTGGAGTCTTTCAAGACATCTTGGTGTGAATGACACCAGCCATATCATGATGAGGCTTACGAGCCCTGCTGAAATACCGAGGAAAAAGTAGATTAAAAGTTCTGCCGGGTGCACAAGTGTGAAGCCGTGAACGAAAAATATATGGTAGTCACCGAGAATGGCCTTTGATGTCACTGTTCCTGTAACAGCGGCGATTACGATATTTGAAAGTGAGGCCACCTCAAGGTCAAAGAGCAGGATTTCCACTGCGAAGAGCGTCCCTGCCATTGGCGCCTGGAATGTGGCTGCAATTCCAGCGGCAGCCCCGCACACAACCGCAAGGCGCCTGTACCTGTGATCCAGTTTAAGGAGCTGGGTAATGGACGAGCCTATTGACGCGCCAATCTGAACAATAGGACCTTCCCTTCCCACTGATGCCCCTGCGGAAAGGAGCCCTGCTGTTATTATGGATTTCAGCAGTGTAACCCTGTGTCTGATGTTACCTGCCCTGAGGGCAAGAGCCCGCATCACTTCAGGAACGCCGGGCCCCCTGAGTTCCGGTGCAAGGTAGGTAATTACAGGCCCTGCCACAAGGCCTGCAAGAACAGGAATCAGAAATTTCCAGGGGAGCGGGGTAGCAAGGACCTGCTCGGTGAATGTGTCTCCAGGCAGCCACAGAAGGGCCTGCCCTGTTTCAATCAGGTATCTGAAGGCCGCGGCCCCAATTCCTGCAAGCAGGCCTATGAAAAGGGCCAGCAGAATGGGGAACAGTGTCTCTCTTATGGTGTCTCCTCCGAGGCCGGATGCCGGTTTCAAGATTTCTGTTCCCCCCCGGCCCGGGACGGTCTGGAGTCCGCATGTCCACTGGCAACTATTCGCACCCCTGCCTCTTTAAGCAGCTCCTCAGCAGTGCCACCATGACTCTGGTTCAGGATCATCACATCAGGTTCTGCTGTCTGAAGCAGCCATTTACCGACAAGAAAACCCCGTTTACGTTCAGCCTCCTGGTGCGGATTTTTGAGGATTTTAGTGTCTGTAACCATACCTGTGTCAATATCCACGGTTTCCACCCGGAACCACGGGGCCTTTGCCATGTGCGGGTATGGCGTGTCTGATTCCGGGGATTCAACCGGGGTGACGCGGGTGAGAGTGGAACCCTCCTTGAAATGGGGCCGTACCCTGGCCATGACAACCCTGGGGAAGTTTTTGATTATGTCCAGTTCAAGGCTGTCGGCAATTCTGTCAGCAACCTTGTGAGACGGTGTCCTGAGCAGGATGTCCATGTCAATTATAAATCTGCCGCCTGCAGTACGGCTAAGGCACTGTTTTACCCTGCTTACCGCAGGGTGTGACTCAACAAGCCTGATTATTTCTCTTTCGGTCTCCCTGTCAATGGAGGCGTCAAGCAGGTCTTTAAGTGCGGTAATCAGAAGCTGTGAGCCTGCCCTGAAGACAAAGAGCGAGACTATTGCAGCAGCCCAGCGGTCAAGCATCATGCCGAACATGCTGCCTACAAGGCCTGCAAATACCACAGCCGTGGACATGCTGTCTGATATATAGTCTTTTCCGTCTGCCACCAGGGCAGGAGAGTTGAGTTTTTTGCCTGCCCGTACCTGGTAATATCCAAAGCCTGCGGATATTATCAATGATGCCAGTGCGGTTGGAAGCGCGATACGGGTATCCGGCATGGATGCGCAACCGAAAACGGCCTGTTTGCCTATTTCATAGGCTGCAAGCAGGATTGCAATTGAACTGACAAGGGTGGCCACGGTCTCTGCCTTGTAGAGTCCATACGGAAAGGAGGGATGTTTCCGGGAAGCCACCCAAAGCCCTATCCATGCGGCCCCGGACGCAATTACGTCAGATGCTGAGTGTACCGCATCACTCACAAGTGCTGTGCTTCCGGATATATAACCGGCTGTGCCCTTTCCAACCGCAAGGAAAATGTTCAGAGCAACAGATATTGCAGCCCTTTTCCTTGCGTAGATTATTTCCCTGTCAGGCTTTTTTTCAGGCATACTGGGTCTCTTGGCACGGCATCAGGTTTTCTGTCTGTGCGGCATGGCTGTGGGGTTCGCAGGATGTCTGTGTACGCCCGTTACATGATGAGTCCTGAATTGAGCGCTCAAATCAGGTGAGTGCAAGCGAGGTGAAATCAGCGTGCTGCCTGTACCTCTGCCTGGTAATTTTTATCATGAACTGTGGTCATACGGCAAGTATATTGGTGAGCGGGTGTCTATGAATCGGTTTCTGAGGGAGCTGTCCTGGAAATTATGGTGCTCACAGAGTAGGACGCGCACCATGTCCATTGATCTTTTTCATCTCGTTCCTAACGCCAGTTCAGGAATGGCGCTGCTCGCATGGTAGCGTGGTAATATTAGCGTGCAGTCGTATTCTGCGTCTTGACACACTGCAGCGTGCCTGCTACCTGTAGCATCCTGCTACAGGTATGTGATATATAATTTCATAGACAGGCTGTCAGGGCAGACAAAAGGGCTGTTCCTTTGACAGATATTGGAGAATATACAGCAAATGGCTGAGACAATAGATGAAATAACAATAAAATATGAAGATGAAGATGGGAACCTGATTGTAAAGGAACTTGACAAACAGGTGCTTACAAGGGGGGCATGGACTACCATCATGTTTCTCTACCAGGACCTTGACAGGAAGACAGGGGATTTCGGTCCGGTAAAGGTGAGTATCAGGCGGTACAGAAAGACTGGAAATTACTTTCGTCAACAGAGCAAGTTCAATATTTCAAACAGGAAGCAGGCTGAAAAAATATGTGGTATACTTACCGGGTGGCTTGATAAAATGTAACAGGTGGAGAGAATTATTAATTGTTAATTTTGAATTATTAATTTTGAATTGTGGTACCCGTCCATAAAACACCTAAATTCAGAGTAACTGTTCAGCGTATTAATAGTAATTTTATGTTAATGGTAACTATTTAGTTTAGTATTGTGCTCGTGGTTCTTTCACCGTTGGCCACTCCAATGGTGAAAACGTAATCCCCTTTGCGTCCTTTGCGTCTTGAGCGAAGCGGGCGGTTAAAAAAATGAACTGCAAAGTCGCAAAGAACGCAAAGATTTTGCCTGCTGCAAAACTAATTCTATCTCTCCTGCACCTGGCAGATACACTGAATAGATACAATTCAAAATTAATAATTAAAAATTCAAAATTAATGAAGCTTTCCCGCAGGGACACCACAATTAAAAATTAAAAATTAAAAATTAACTTCTTTTCCTTTTTTCATCCAAGCTATTGTTTTAAAATTACTAAAATAATACAAAATGGAAATATAGCGATTGTAATGCGAAAAATTATTAAAAATATATTTTTATCTTTCAGTATGTTGTGTGTGTTACCATGTATATTTTTGGCGTGGCTTGAAAAAAAATATAGCAGAAAAGAGGAAATCTTTTCGTTTTTTGCGCAATTGTTAAGTCTCCTCCCCGGTAAAATAGGGAGTTATTGCAGGGTAGCATATTATATTGCAACCCTAGAGCAGTGCACTTCAGATACTTTTATTGCATTTGGATCATTTTTTTCTCACCGAAATGTTCGATTAGAAGAAAATGTTTCGATTGGTGCATATTGTGTAATTGGCTGTGCGCGTATTGGAAGAGATACCATGTTTGGCAGTAGAGTGAGTGTTACCAGTGGTAAATCTCAGCACTTAGATAATGATGGTAGGCTTGTGCGAGATGTTCATTTAAATGTTGTGCAAATAGGTAAAAAGACATGGATCGGTGAAGGGGCCATTATTATGGCTGATATAGGAGATGAATGTATTATAGGAGCCGGTTGCGTGGTAAATAA
>WFRQ01000300.1 GCA_015486425.1 Deltaproteobacteria bacterium
CCCCCTGTCCCTGTCTCCGCCGCACCCTGCCACTGTTACGATCCTGCCGCCTGCAAGGCTTCTAAGGCTGGAAAGCACCTTTTCAAGGGCGTCAGGCGTGTGGGCATAATCCACAAAAGCCATAAAACCCGGCGAAGCGCATACTGGCTCAAGCCTTCCAGGGACCTTTTCCACAGCGGAAATACCATCTGCCATGGCCTGGTGACTGATACCCATTGCATGGCCAACTGCTGCGGCAGCAAGAATGTTGTAGAGATTGTGAAGGCCGATAAGATGTGAGGCAATGCGAAATGCACCATCAGGCCCAGTGATTACTGCCTGCGTGCCTGAAAGCTCAAGGGAATATTCCCCAGGCTGAATCATGGCATTCTCAAGCCCGAATGTAATGACCGTGGTGTCATGCGCGGCGCTTATATCTTCGGCAAGCCTGCGACCATATGGATCGTCTGTGTTAATCACGGCAAATTCCGGCTCATATTCCGTGAATAAGCGTCTTTTTGCCTGAAAGTACTCCTCTAAATCGTGATGGTAGTCGAGATGATCCTGGCTGAGGTTTGTGAAAACCGCCACCTTGAATCTGCACCCTGCCACCCTCTTCTGATGCAGTGCGTGAGAGGATACCTCCAGCACGCATGAATCCACACCGGAGTCAACCATCTGGGCAAGACTGTGCTGAAGGCTCACAGCGTCAGGAGTGGTAAGAGACGAAGGGCTCTCATTTCCTTCAAAACGGCTGCTTATAGTGCCTATGACCCCTGGATTCATGCCTGCACTCTGGAAAATTGCCTCAATGAGCCATGAAACCGTTGTCTTGCCATTGGTTCCTGTTATGCCTGTCAGCGAGAGGCGCTCTGAGGGATGATTATAAAACAGGTCTGCGGCGCATCCAGCAAAATGCCTGATGTCCGCAACTGGTATGAGGGGGAAGCCCTGGGGCATCAGCGTCCTTTCAAGCTCAGCAAGTTCCTCCTGGGGTACAACTGCTGCCGATGCCCCGCGCTCCACAGCCTGTCTGATAAATTTTGAGCCCCTTACCTGACTTCCCGGAATTGCCAGGAAAATTGAACCCTGCCGCACCTGCCTTGAATCCACGCAGATATCCTCTACAGGGATGCGGTACTTTTCACTTTCCCTGAACTGCGCTCCAAGGGTTTTTTTAAGCAGAGTTTCAAGCATAAGAGGCATTTTTTAATGTTTGTTCAGCGGAAGCAGGGGCTTCCGGTTTATAGTTCTCAAACTGGAGTTTGGGAACCAGCAGAAAGTTAGCTCAAAGCTCAAAGTCGGAAGCTGAAAGCAAATATGGCTTATTATAGTTTGAGCCTTGAGCTTTCAGCTTTGAGCTATTTTCGGATAAACCGCCATTTCCAGGGGCGGGCACAACGAATATCGAAAATACGATCCTGCTGCAGGCGACACTGTATGCGCAGAAAATCCGTTACGTTATTACCGCCTGGCCAGCCCTGCGCCGCTGCTGCATACAAGGAGACAATCCCTGCTCTTTCCAAGGCGTTGACCTGGCGCAGGCTGCTGGCGAACCACCACGCCGCTGCCCTTTACCCTTGGGCTCAGGCCTGACTGCATGGCCGCCGCGACTGCCCGCCTGAGACTCATGCCCCTGAAATCAGGCATTACAGAGCTCTTTTCCCCTGTCTTGAGCTTTTTCCCAGCCGCTTTCGATGAAGCCAGCATTATGCCGGGTCGTGACTCCTGTTCAAGAAGGGTCCATGCCCTCTTTGCTGTCCTTATGGTCTTGCCAAGGGTGCCCCGTTTTATCCGCGGATCATGCGCTGTATTTTCAAGTACGGAAATGTATGCAATGCGCGGCTGTTTTTCCGGCCAGAATCCCAGGGAAATTACCTGGGCGCATGTCCCGTCCCTGAGCTTTGCGCTCTCATCATCCCGGAGCTCATGGGGATCATCCTTTATCTTGATTGCGGCAAGCGATGGTCCATCATCAAGTGCAAGTTCAGAGCGTATCCACTCGGAGGAGTCAGGCGTCAGCCACCGGGTATCCGCCTGCTCCACATGTTTTGCATTAGCAGCCTGTCCCTGCATCACACTGAGCCTTGCCACGCGCCCGCTGTTGATTAATGCCGAAAAGGCCCTCAGCATCTGCACAGGAGTTGCCCTTACACTGTTGAATGGCACCTCTTCCCACGAGGCAGGGGCCATTGTGGGGAGGCTGCCCTGTTTTTCGCCTGACAGAAAAAGCCCGCTCTCCTGGCCAAGCCCCAGTTTCCACATCTCCCTTACAGAGGCGGCATCAAAGCTGAAACTGCTCATAACATCTCTGTCCCAGGGGCTCCACAGCACCATGCCCGGTGTCACCGTGCCCCATGACCACTTTTTGCGTCCCTTGCGGATAAATGGCGAAGTAGAGCCTTCAGCGTCATCCTTCCGGGCAGTGACAGTTTTATCAGGGCCGTCCTGGGAATCAGGAGCAGGCACGGTTTCAGAATGCGCCGCTTCATACTGCCTGAGCCATTCCATCAATGGGAAAAAAAGCCAGGCATCAAGCTCGTCAGAAATGGCGTGATTGACAAACCGTTCACCTGCGACACTGCATGGTTCCGTGGAACCGGCAACAGAGGAGCTTGCCATGGCAAGAATCTCCCCTGTTTCAATATCCATCATGACAAGGCTCCCAGTCCGGGCGTCCAAGCGTTTCATCTGCCTTGCCAGATCCTGTTCAGCCCATAGCTGTATATCCTTGCTGATGGTAAGGGCAAGCCGGTTGTCCTTTGAAATGACAGATGAGGCAAGGCCGCATGCACCGCCTGTGGCAAAGGTGTCACAGAGATACTCTATGCCGTAAAGCCCCTGACCATGCTTACCCCTGAGGCCTATGAGCGCAGCGGCAAGTGTTCCGTATGGATAACGCCTCGGGCATGAGCCTGATACAAAACCAGGCCCGGATTCTGCGCTGCCTGCCGGGGCATTAAGCGCAAGCACTGTATCAGCCCTGTCAACAATTACAGGGGGTTTGCTGGAGAACAGAACAGGGGCATGGCCTTTTTGCAGGATGCTGCCAGGGGCCAGGGTGGCAAGCTGTTCAGTGGGTCCTGCATCCCTGTCCGGAAGGCACCCCCAGATGGCAGAGCATAGAAGTGCGGCAAGAACAGCGAATATGAAAAAGAAGAGCTTTCTGGCCATTCCAACCTCCGGATTGCCTCATTCTTCGCACGTATCAGGTTTCATATAAGGGACTGTCCCAAAATAATTTGCCGATTTCGCATCTCTTCTTCAGGCCATCCTGACCCAAATCAGAGTGCGCCATCATCCAACCTGTTTTTGGACAGCCCCTAAGCAGAC
>WFRQ01000301.1 GCA_015486425.1 Deltaproteobacteria bacterium
CATTTACAAGCGCCATGGAGGCAATATATGAGCAGGTGCGGATAAAAAACAAAAAGAGCCTGTAACCGCAGCCTATTGAATACCTGAACTGAACGGTTCAGAGAATAGCTCAAAGCTGAAAGCTCAAGGCTCAAAGTAAAAGAAGCCATGTTTTGCTGGTGCCCAAACTCCAGTTTGGGTACCCATTGGTCTGAAGCTCCTGCTTCTTACTTTTGATACCTGCAGGGTCGGTCACCTGTCCCTGTGTGGAAGCTGGAGTTCAAAAAAAATTATTTTCCACATTTTGAAACGCTCAATTCAGATTGACAGTGCTCATGTATGAATATAGGGAGAATCTATACAAATCGGTCAGGGAGAGAATACCATGTCCCTAAATATCGCAAACCGTAAAGTGGAGGAAAAGGCAATTCTCGCCAGTCGTATTCTGGGAACCAATAAAACCGCAGCGGTGGAGTATGCCTTGGACTATTACCTAAAACACCACAGGTCTCCATCTGAACATGATAATGACATTCAGGAGGCTTCTCGTCTGCTTGATGAGATAGCTGAACTCCCAGTTATTGATAAACGAAAAGCGGATGAGATTATTGGCTACGATGAAAATGGACTGCCATGCAAATAGTTGCTGACACTTCTGCCTTTATGGCGATCCTGTTAAAAGAAAATGATGCAGATATGTACCGAAAAGTTTTATTGGGGGCAGAGAAGGTATTACTTAGGGTCTGCCGCAAATAACTTCCCGGTTTTCTCTCTTCCCATGTAGGGTGCGCACCGCGCACTGTGAAAATTCTCCTCACACCCCGATGGTTATATCTCCCCCAGGATTTAAAAATGAATCATACGGCTTCTTTTATTTTTGAGGTAACTGTTTATCCCCCTCCTCAAGGATGAATTTCCATAACGGAAAGTCGTTTTTCACGCGACAATTTTTTCTTGATACGTATCTGCTCAGAGAGTGCTGCAGATGCAAGGCGGAGGGGGCGAAGTCGTACTTCCCGTACTTCGAGTCCCCGACAACGTAGCAGATGCGGTACCCCCTGAGCAGATACCTTTTGAGCGCAATGGTACACCATAGGGGAATGTAAATCATCGTATTGATGGTTCTGGAGTTCATGTCAAATTCTTCGGTTATTCAAGAGTCATTGCCCCGCATCTTGCCGCCCCTTACGCGTGACGTTCTCAGCCCTCACCAATAATCTTCATTGATTTTCCTGTTGAATATGGTTTAATAGTATTAAAGGTTTGATCTTATTCACGCACAAGTTCGATATGGGCAAGATAGAAATACTATTCAGAAGAGCCAATGAAAACAATATCGATTCAACAAGTCAGTAAAAGATTAAAAAATGAAAATCCTTGGTGGGATACTCCTGGCGACATCCCTGAAGCATTTTCTCTTTGGAATCCCCGTCCATACTTAGACCTTTTCTATCCTCTTGTCACAAACAGGGCCATCAACCGTGCCATCGTTTTGATGGGGCCGAGACGGGTAGGCAAAACGGTCATGATCCATCACGCTATTAAGAAATTGATCAGTAGCGGGGTTAATCCCAACCACATCTGTTATGTTTCAATAGATCATCCAATTTATAATGGACTCGGACTTGATGATTTATTTGAATTATTTATGGATAATACAGGGGTTAATTACAAGAAAGAGGAATGCTATTTTTTCTTTGATGAAATTCAATATTTGAAAGAATGGGAACGGTATCTGAAAACAGTCGTTGACCGCTATCCAAAAGCGAGGTGTACGGTATCCGGTTCTGCAGCAGCAGCTTTGCGTCTTAAAAGCTCGGAGTCCGGGGCCGGAAGATTTACAGACTTTTTATTGCCGCCGCTTACATTTTATGAGTACTTGTTTTTGTTAAAAAAAACATCTCTAATCTCTATAGCCAAAGATAAGGATGGTAACAGTATATTCACTGCCAAAAATATCAAAAAACTTAATGGCCATTTTGTTGACTACATAAATTACGGGGGATATCCAGAGGTTATATTCTCAAAAGACATCCGTTTAGACCCCGGCAGATTTATAAAAAACGACATCATAGACAAGGTGCTTCTACGTGATCTACCTGGGCTTTACGGCATACAAGATATACAGGAATTAAATTATCTATTTACAACATTGGCCTACAATACAGCAAATGAGATTTCCCTAAACGAGCTGTCCAGAGGATCAGGAATTGCCAAGAACACGATAAAAAAATATATTGAGTACCTTGAAGCCGCATTTTTAATTCGCCTGGTTCATCGGGTTGACAGGAATGCCAGGAGATTTAAGAGAGCAAATTTTTTCAAAATCTATCTAACCAATCCATCGATCAGGGCTGCTCTCTTTGCTCCTGCAAAGGCAGAAGATGAAAATTTTGGTTCTCTTGTTGAAACAGCAATATTTTCACAATGGTTTCACTCCAAAACATTGCTTCATTACGCAAGATGGAACAATGGCGAAGTTGATATTGTTAAGGTTAGCGAAAAAGAGCAAAAAGCTATGTGGGCAGTAGAGGTGAAGTGGTCAGATCGTTTTTACGAAAGCCCAAAGGAATTGAAAAGTCTAATAAGTTTTTGCCATGCTCAAAACCTGAACAAAGCCCTTGTTACAACAACGACAAAAGAGGGTATCAAGACAAGAGAAAGTATTGAAATCGAGTATAAACCATCCAGCTTGTACTGCTTTCTTTTAGGGTACACCATTATTGAGCATCAAAAAACAATCGACACTGCTGGTGTTTCTATTTCGATATAAAGTAGAATAGACAAGAGCCATATACGAGGCCCGGAAAGGATTAGAATGGGCCTTGATATTCGGACATATTTCTCCGATAACACCTTTTATGAAATTTCCGGTGGCCATTTCAAAGCCTGTAAGCGTTGAATATACAACAGTACCACCTGATCATGATCTTACAGGTATGGATGATTTTACGGATAGCGCAGTGGATGTTGGTTTGTTCAGGGAGGACTGCGGAAGGGTTCAGGTGGAATAGCGTATCTGCTCACAGGGTACCGTATCTATCGCGTTGCCAGACGCTTGAAGTACAAGGAAGTACGTCTGAGTATCCCCCTGCCTTGTATCTGCAGCACCCTGTAAGTAGATACAAGAGAATTTGCACGGCATTATTCAGAAGTTACACTTTCATGAGTGCTTGCCATGCCATGCATTGCAACAGCGGGGCATGAAAATTACAAATAGGTGCAGTGTATTTTCATGATTAAAAAAGCATATATCACAACCCCTGTGAAAGGTGCTGGCGGCGCGATGCTTGAGAGTTCAGGATAATGCGCTGATGACCTTTTTCATGTCTTCAGGAACTGGCGCCTGCCACCGCATCCTCTCTCTGGTTAGAGGGTGTGTGACAGCAAGTTCAGCGGCGTGGAGCATCTGCCGCGGGATTTTCACTGTCAGATCCTGGAGCTTTACAACTGAAGGACCTCCATAAAGCATATCCCCGAGAAGCGGATGGCCGATGGATGACATGTGAACCCTGATCTGGTGAGTTCGGCCTGTGAGTATGTGCGCCTCTATCAGTGAGGCCCCTTTCATCTCCCGCATGATTTTCCACTGCGTAAGCGCCTCTTTCCCCCTGCTGACTCCTGCCGCCATCTTTTTCCTGTGTACAGGGTGACGCCCGATGGGGCTGTTGACTGTGCCGCTTCGGTCCCTGAGTTTACCTGCCACAAGGGCAATGTAGCGTTTATCTGTGGTTCTTGAGGCAAACTGTTCAATGAGTGACTGGTGAGCCGCATTGTCCTTGGCAATTATCACCAGCCCTGACGTGTCCTTGTCAAGCCTGTGAACAATCCCCGGCCTCATTGTATCTCCGATACCTTTAAGGTCGCCGCAGTGATGCAGAAGGCCGTGGACAAGGGTTGATCTCTCATGTCCTGCTCCAGGGTGTATCACCATGCCAGCAGGCTTGTTAATTACAATGATATGGCTGTCTTCAAAGATGATGTCAAGCAGCATTGCCTCCGGCGTGAGTTTCAGGGGCTCAGGGGCAGGAATCTCAAATTCCAGAATGTCTCCGGAGTTTATCCTGTGGCGAGGCAATGTAACCGGGTGGTCATTAAGATAAACCCGTCCCTCCTTTATGAAACGCTGGAGCCTGGTACGGGAAATGTCAGGGGCTCTAACTGCCAGGAATCTGTCAAGACGGGTTCCGGCGTCTGCGTCAGTTGCCTGGAATTTTATCTTCCTGCCCGGTGAGTTCATTCACTGATGATTGAAACAGAATTGGTATTTGAGATGAAAAACAGTGAGGTCTTTTTACGCCGGAATGGCGGGCTTGCGGAGTTATTGTGGGAGGTCTGCGGGATGGTTTGCACAGTGGTTTTTTGCGAATAATAGAATTAAAAGGGCCGCGCATGGATTGCAGCGACCCTTCAAGAAGGTTTTTCCCGTTTTGGACAGCCCCTTATATGGCGAGGTCGACATCCGGCACAGGTATTTCTGCCTCTTCTTCACTCTTTTTCGGCCCGCCGAATATCTCTTCGATTTCTTTTTCTATGGATGACTCCTTCTTGTTACGTGCAATGGAAAGCTCCTTGATAAGCAGCCCTCTTGCCGTATCCATCATCTTCTTTTCCCCAAAGGACAGGGGTTTGTCCATTTGAAGTATATACAGGTCCCTGAGCACCGTGGCCAGGTCAAAGATAGAGCCGGTTTTTATTTTTTCCATGTATTCCCGGTAGCGGCGATTCCAGGTCTGGGTGGTAAATTCAACATCCTTTTTTTCCAGGATGGTGTAGACCTGTTCTACTTCCTGATCGGAAATTATGTTGCGAAGGCCCACGTTTTCCGCATTGTTCTGGGGGATCATGATCTTCATGTCGTTATCAAGGATGCGCATGATGTAAAAAAGCTGCGTGACTCCCCCGATGGTTTTTTCTTCTATGGCCTCTATCCTCCCAACGCCATGGGCAGGATAGACTGCCAGATCATTTACCTTGAACATAAAATACTCCATTGTAAGATTGTTACACCTGAATTGGGCGATTGTTCGTATTTGCTGCATATCCGCGAAAGATGAATGCCCATTCTATTCAGCTAAATGGGGATACCGATAACAAAGGAGTTGCAGTAAATGCGGCAATCCCGAAGGGTTTCAAAATTTGAAGACTGTAATATATGTAACTCCTTTTGATATTGTCGAAATAATATTCTTCGACTTTTGAAACGCTCAATTCAGGTTACAGATAATATAGCGTATGACAACGCCGCAGATGCGGTACCCTGTGAGCAGATACCGCCTTTATTGTCAATAATCTGTTAAAATAACATATTTTAGAGGGTTTTTAAACAGCAAAGAGTCAGACAGCCCCTTACTCTATGGCACTGCCTTACAGTTAATCACTATTTTGGTCTTCAGGGTCATGAGGTAAACCCTTTAACACGCATTACGTAAACACCTGTACACGCAATCAGGGCCATTACGACAAGCGGCGCAAGAAAGCCTGGAAGAGCTCCTGATTTGCCCATTGTCATGGCCACGTTCCATATTACCCATGTGGAAAGTCCTATTGCCATGCCGAGACCGAAACTCATTGAAAGTGCGCCCTTGATACGGGAGATTGTGAGTGGAAGGCCCACCATGAGAAGGAGGACAGAGAGGAAGGGATAGAGTATTTCACCCCAGAGCCTGGTTTCAAGTTCACTGCAGGGAAGCCCTGCCATGCGCATGTGGTGAACCGTGACTGCAAGGGTTACGATATCCATCTGGTCCGCAGGTTTCTTGACTGCAATAAAGTCTTGAGGGGAGGCAGGAAGCTGTCTTTGTATGGTCTGAAAGAAGCGGGTCTGGGTGTCTCTGCCATCAACCGTTACGCCATCTGAAAAAAACCATTTCCCTCTTTTAAATTCTGCCTGTTTTGCCGCAATTATCTCACTGAGTGAGTAATCGGAATTAAAAAAATACCAGTGGACATCCTTCAGGATTGTGGCATCAGGAGTGATTACCTCTGCCTTCAGGATGTTGTCAGGCCCTCTGAAAAAGAGTCTGCTTCCAATGAGTGTGCCTCCAGTTCCGGAATCTCCGGTGACTGATGCCTTGATGCCTGCGGCCCGGCTGTTGGCCTGAGGAATTAAAAACGCATACATGCAGAGCAGCAGGAATGAGAGTATGGCGGAAGTGATGAAAAAAGGCCTTCCAATGGTGCGGGGAGAGATGCCCGATGACCTCAGGGCAAGCATTTCCATATTCTTTGTGATGAGCATTGTGCTCAGGAGCGCCGCGAGGAGAATTGCAAGCGGCGCCAGTTCGTAAACAAGCCCAGGGATCAGCAGGACGAAGTACAGGATGGTGTCCCATGCAGAGGCTCCGGCATCAAGGAATTCATCCACGTTCTCTATAAAGTGTACCAGCAGGTAGATGCCGGTGAGCCCTGGAATGGTAATGCAGAGCATCACGCAGAACAGGCGCGTGAGATATCGGTTCAGTATGGTCACAGCCTATCTGCGTCCCCCTTCCATGGTAAAAAGTTTTCGCATAAGATAAAAAACTGCGGCAGCAGCCACGGCGTTTGGTATCCACATGGCTACTTCGGGACGAATCAGGCCGTTGCTGGCAATGTTTGCAGCAAGCTCCATTATCATGTAGTAGGAAAGGAAGGCAGCAAGCCCGATGGCAATACCGCCTGAAAGTCCGCTTCTTCCAAAAAGACATCCAAGTGGAACTGCAATCAGCCCCATTATCAGTACGCCGAAGGGAATTGCAAATCTTTTCTGAAACTCTATTTTGTAACTGATACGTTTCTCAGGAGGTGCTCCCCCTCTGTAGGCCATTGTGTAAAGTTCATTCAGTCCCATCTCGCCGCGACTTCGCCTTCCTTCATCTCCTGGAAGCTGCATTTTCAGGACATATTCTCTGAACTGCAGAAAATCCATGGCACTGTTTTCCATGTTGAACACCGTCATGATGCCGTTATTCAGTATGAGCATTGCCTTCAGGCCTGTTTCATCAGGGGCAAGGCGGCCTCTTTCCGCAAGTATTTCATTTGCCATGCCGTTTTTTCTTTCGTCGCTGATAAAGACCCCCTGGAATTTTTTGTTATCATCACCGCTGTAATCCACATAGAAGGTAAGGCCCTTGACCGGATTGAAGAATACACGTTGTGGAATCCCGCGGGCAAGTATCCTTTCAGTTATCTCCCGCAGGAAATTCCTGGAGGCTGTTTTTGATATGGGCACAACAATAATTGATACCGCAAGGGCTGTTACCCATAGCAGGCTTGTTACTGCCACTACGGGAGTAAGTATCTGCCTGAAATCCACTCCGCAGCATATAAGTGCCATGATCTCACTGTCCCGTGAAAGCCGCATAAAGGCCAGTAGATTCCCGAGAAGAACGGCAATTGGAATGGAAAATCCAAAGAATGAGGGAAGGATAATGGCAAGGAATCTCAGGAGTTCACCTGCGCTTATCCCTGCCATGAGAAGGGGCTGCAGCAGTACCATCATGCGGCCAAGCAGCATGAATGCACTGATGGCTGAAAAAGCCAGGATAAACGGCGGGAATATCTCCCTGATTATAAGAGTTGAAAGTACTCTGTTTCTCATTAAATGAATTGCAAGTTGTCAGCAGACCCGACCGGCAAATGCCAGGCAGTAGCTGTATGCACAGAATAGCACTATGATATCAAGAATACTGAATTCTGGAAGATGTTACCCTGAATAAAAAGATGATGCACGTGCAGTCTGCGGCTTTTTTTGCAAATTCACTTTTCCTGAAGTGTGAAATTTTGTATTGTCTTGTGCAGGCACGGCTCAACTCGTTCCCATGCTCCAGCGTGGGAACGGTGCTGTTGGAAGCTCCAGCTTCCCTTGCGCTCATACAATGTCGCAAATACCAAGAGCGTATTTTCATTGTTCGTTGTGTCCGCACCTGGAATGGCGGTTTGTCCGAAAATAGTTCAAAGTTGAAAGCTCAAGGCTGAAAGTCTTAAAAGACACAAAAGCTGAACCGCAAAAAACGCTAAGGTTTTTTTGCTCATGCAATGTCGCAAACACCAAGAGCGTATTTTCATTGTTCGTTGCGTCCGCGCCTGGAATGGTGGTTACGGTGAAATCGCACTGACTTTATTATGACCGTTCAATTTAACGTGAAAATGGCTCAAAGTAAAAAAAGCCATGTTTGCTTTCAGCTTCCGACTTTGAGCTTTGAGCTAACTTTCATGTCAGGGGGTGACAAACCCCATGTCATGAAAGTTTAGGCATGATGTAAAACAGCAGTAATCGGAGAATATAAATGGCTCACAGAATAGAAGTTGCCCTTAAACCCGGCCTGAAAGATGCTCATGGCCTTAAAACAGCAAAGCGGGCTGTCAGTGATCTTGGCCTGCAGGTTGATGAGTGCCGGGTAATCCATGTTTATCTTGTTGATACCAGCCTTTCCAATGAGCATCTTGAGGAATTTGCCAGGGGGCCATGTTCAGACCCTGTGATAAACATGGTATCTGTGGATGCACCCCAGGCCCTGGAGCTTGCAGGCTCACATGGGTTTTCCTTTGACTGGGTCATAGAGGTGGGATTCAGACCCGGTGTTACTGACAACGAAGGGCGTGTGGCCGCGCAGGCACTTGAACTCATACTTGGCGGCCGTCTGCCTGATGGCGACAGTGTTTACACCTCCCTTCAGTACTGCATTAAGGGTAATCTCAATGCATCTGATGCGGAAATGCTGGCAAAGGGTCTGCTGGCAAATGATCTGATTCAGCACATAACAGTGCTTCCTGCCGCAGAGCTTGCCGCAGAATGGGAAAAGGGTGCGCAGAGCCGCCTTTCTGTGGTTCCCAAGGTGACAGACACCTCTGAGGTGAGCGTAGAGGAGATAGACCTGGTGCCAATGTCAGATCAGGAACTGCTGAGGCTTTCAAGGGAGCGGGTGCTGGTGCTTAATCTCGAGGAGATGCACATTCTCAGGGATCACATAACGAGGCCGGATATAGTGGCAGAGCGCGAAAAACACGGGCTTTCAGCACGTTACACCGACGTGGAGCTTGAGGCCCTTGCTCAGACCTGGTCAGAGCACTGCAAGCACAAGATATTTAATGCGCGCATACGTTACGTTGATGAGAACGGCAATGAAGAGGAGGTGAACAGCCTCTTTGATTCCTGCATAAGAAAGAGCACAGCGGAGATCAGGGAGCGTCTTGGTGACAATGACTGGTGTCGTTCAGTGTTCAAGGATAACGCAGGGGTTATTGCCTTTAATGAGCACTATGACGTGGCCTTCAAGGTTGAGACACATAACAGTCCATCTGCCCTTGATCCTTACGGCGGCGCACTTACCGGCATTGTAGGTGTAAACCGTGATCCGTTCGGCACCGGCATGGGGGCAAAGCTCAGTTTCAATACTGATGTTTTCTGTTTCGGCCCTCCTGATTATGAGGGGGATATCCCCGAGGGGCTCCTGCATCCCAAGCGGATTTTTGAAGGGGTGCGTGAGGGAGTTGAGCACGGAGGAAATCAGAGTGGTATCCCCACTGTAAATGGTTCCATACTATTTGATGAAAGATATCTGGGAAAACCCCTGGTATTCTGCGGAACCGGCGGCATAATTCCAAAAGAGGTATGCGGGCATCCAGGCCATGAGAAAAAGGCAAGGCCGGGAGATGCAATTGTCATGTGCGGCGGCAGGATCGGAAAGGACGGAATCCACGGCGCCACCTTTTCCTCCGAAGAGCTTCACGAGGGCTCTCCTGCCACGGCTGTTCAGATTGGAGACCCCATTACCCAGAAGAAGATGACAGACTTTCTTCTCAGGGCAAGGGACCTCTGCCTCTACAATTCAATCACCGATAACGGCGCAGGCGGCCTCTCATCGTCTGTGGGCGAGATGGCCGAGGAGTCAGGCGGCTTTGAGCTGCACCTTGACAGGGCGCCTCTCAAGTATGCAGGGCTTCAGCCCTGGGAGATACTGGTGTCAGAGGCCCAGGAGAGGATGACTGTGGCAGTTCCACAGGACAGGCTTGATGAGTTCATGGCGCTTTCCCGCCGTATGGATGTTGAATCCACTGTGCTTGGCACATTTACTGACTCAGGGATATATCACTGCCTGTACAATGGCAAAACAGTGGCATATCTTGACATGGATTTTATTCATAACGGGGTACCGCAGTTGCGCCTTGAGGCCAGGTGGGAGCCTCCAGCCCATGATGAACCTGAATTTACAGAGCCTTCTGACCTTGGGCGCGAGCTTAAAATCCTGCTTGGCAGGCATAATATATGCAGCAAGGAGTATGTGGTGCGCCAGTATGACCACGAGGTTCAGGGTGGAAGCGTAGTAAAGCCGCTCACAGGCGCTCAGGATGACGGCCCGAGTGATGCCGCTGTTATCAGGCCTGACCTTGAGTCATTCCAGGGGCTGGTGGTCTCTCATGGAATATGCCCGCGCTACAGTGATATTGACACGTATCACATGGTGTGCTGCGCTGTGGACGAGGCAGTTCGAAATGCCGTTGCAGTTGGCGGCAGCCTGAACATCATGGCAGGTCTTGACAACTTCTGCTGGTGCGATCCTGTGCAGTCTGAAAAGACACCTGACGGTCACTACAAGCTGGCCCAGCTTGTCCGGGCAAACAGGGCCCTTTACGATATCTGCACCTGCTACGGTGTTCCCCCGATTTCGGGCAAGGACAGCATGAAGAACGATGCCACCATTGGAGGTGTCAAGATTTCCATTCCTCCTACATTGCTGTTTTCCGTGGTTGGCAGGATAGAAGATGTGCGCCGCGCCGTAACAATGGATGCCAAGGCGTCGGGGGACATGGTTTATGTGCTTGGTAAGACCAGGCCGGAGCTTGGCGCCTCTGAGTATTTTGCAGACAAGGGTTATGTAGGTAATGCC
>WFRQ01000302.1 GCA_015486425.1 Deltaproteobacteria bacterium
ATAGATTATGTGTGAAACTGCCCTGGTAATACTGAACCTGATTGTAGCGGTCATAGGGGTATGTTTTGTCCTCTTCGGCCTGAGTGAATACCTGAAACTGAAAAAACTCAGGCAGGAAATCGCTGACATAAGTCACAATATAGATGAGCGTTTCTATCGCATGCAGAAGGCAACACATCGGGTTATAGCCAGCTATAATACCTCTGATCCTGATAAAAAAATTGCCCTCCTCAAATCAGCCGTTGAGATTTATCCTGAGGTCTTTAACGGGTATAACACACTTGGCTACACCTATCTTGAGCAGGGTAAGGTGACAGAGGCAATAAGCGCCTTCAAGGATGCTGTTCATGCCCATCCTGATGACCCTGCAGGGTATTTTGATCTCGCCCATGCACTTCTCAGGAATGGCAACAGGGATATGTGCATGGAAAATCTCCGCAAGGCGATAGAAATTGATCCTGCATATAGGAAAGACCTCAAGGACAATCCCCTTTTCAAGGAACTTCACGACGACCCGGAATATAAAAAGCTTGCGACATAACCTGTCCTTGTCTGGAAGCTGGAGCTTCCGATTGTACGTTCCCAAACTGGAGTTTGGGAACGAGCGGTTATGAGTGTAAATGAGCAGGAGTCACATCACGCGAAGGAAGGGCTGTGGCATTTCGTAACAGTGGCAGTGCCCACCCTGCAAGCGGTACTACCTGACACAGCAAGGCCGTCCAGCTCTGCAGGGTTCAAGGACGACCACGTCCGTGCTGGTGCCCAAACTCCAGTTTTGGCACCCTGTGGTCTGAAGCTGCTGCTTCTTTCCTTTTGATACCGGCTGCGTGGCATGACGTTTCCTGAGCGCGGGTCTGGAACTTCCGGTAATGCCGGTCTCAAACCGGAGCCTGGGAGGGAGTGGAAAACTTTTCTTGTGGAAGTAAACTGTCTGTAGTCTGTAGATGATGATTCAGATGTTACCGATGGATTGGATGTCCGGACAACCCAGCAGATTCTGGTCGGCTGTTACCAGTATTAAATTATATATTTTGGCAGTAGCAGCTAAAAAGCGATCTGCCGGATCCTGGTGGAAGACATTAATGTAACGACTTTCTATAGCAACATGGAAATTCAACGGAGCTTCGCGAAATGGAAGTTGGTTTAAAACTGTTTTCAGCCATTTCCCTGGCTCTTTGTTTAGTTCAATTCGTCCTTTTTCAGCCAGAATAATGATTTCCCAAAGAGATATTGGTGACAACCAAAGTTCGTTGTCTGAGTTCTCAAGGATTTCGGCTGTATCTTTTCCAAGTTTTTCTGGTTCCAGCAGACTCCATAAAAGAATGTGGGTATCAAGGAGTAGTTTCATCGTTTAACACCTCCCACTCCTGGAGCCTGGTAGCTGGAGAGACTATATCCCCTTTAATCGATCCAGAGTTTCTAAAACTTCCAAGCCAGTTTTTGTTCTTTTTGGTTACTGGCGGTGGAACAATTTGGGCAATTGGTACACCCCTGCGGGTAATAATAAGAGGTTGTCCTGTTTTGTTGACAGAGTCAAGCAGGGCAAGACAGGTGGCTTTGAATTTTGAGATAGTGACGGTGTCGATCATTTTAAATCCTCCTTTGGATGAAATCGTATCAACAAACACTTCCCAAAAATATCATAACCATGGTCAACGACTATGGTCAAGTGTCAGCATGAAATCTGGATAGTAATGACAACCTGATAACACCCGTGCTAATCCAAATTTTACTACACAGCCAGACGTGGTGCCTTGTGCAACCTTACCCTGTCTCAGTAGGACTTCAGTCGCCTTATTGCCTCTGCAAGCGGAATAGCCTCTGCCTTTCCCCTGTTCAGAGGCATGATTTTATTCCCCATATATACAACCCAGGCTTCACGCGGTTTTAGGTCATGGCAACCCTGGTAAAACCCCTTGCCTGGCCTGGGGGTAAGACCGGACTTGATTTCCACGGCTATTTCAACATTCCCTCCGGATATAAGCAGCAGATCAATTTCGCTGCCGCCACTGGTCCGCCAGAATCCTGTTTCCCAGCCCAGAGGCAGAAACGCCGAGATATTCTCAATCACATAACCTTCCCAGGAATTTCCCACAACAGGATGTCCCAGCAACTGTTCCCTGGTCTGCAAACCAAGAAGCGCATGCAGCAGTCCGGTATCTCTTATATAAATCTTTGGCGATTTTATAAGTCTTTTACCGAGATTCACATGAAATGGCTGCAAGCGCCGCACGAGCAGGGTTTGAAGTATGGCATCAAGATACCGCCCGGCTGTTGAAGCGCCGACGTCCAGGCTCCGTGCCAGTTGTGTCTTGTTCCAAAGTTGTCCATGGTTGTGGGCCAGCATCTGGAGAAAACGCCACATTCGTTCCGGTGGCAACCGAAAGCCAAGCAGGCCGAGATCCCGCTCCACAACATCACGCAGATATTGAATGCGCCACTGAAAACTCGTTTTTTTATCTGCGGTTAGAAAGGAAGGAGGAAATCCGCCCTGCAGCCATAGTCTGTCACGAGATTTTGTATCATTGACCACCTCTGGTTCAAGAAACGGAGTAAGCTCCAGTGTTATTATACGCCCTGCCAGGCTCTCTGCACTCTGCCTGCGCAGATCAGGAGACGATGAACCCAGCAGCAGAAATCGGCCTGGCCTGCGATTTTGATCTATAAGCACCCGGAGAGCTGGAAATATCTCCGGCATTCGTTGTGCTTCATCTATAATCACCATATCTTCACTGTAAGGCTGCAAGGCAAATATTGGATCTTCAAGCGCAAACAGATCAGCAGGATTTTCAAGATCGAAAAAATATACCTTTTTATTCCGGGCTAACAGTTGAGCCAGAGTAGTCTTGCCACATTGACGCGGGCCTGTGATGGCTGTAGCAGGCGAAACTTTCAGGCTTTCTTCAACTTTGGAAAATAAGACTCTATGTATCATGCTTGCTATTTAGCACATAAAGTGGTTGATTTGCAAGGTTCAGACAGTACATGTCCGTTGAACATCGAGTTTCGCATAGCCTTGCTGGTGCCCAAACTCCAGTTTGGGTACCCTGGTGACAGGAGCTCCTGCTTCTTGCTTGTCTATACCGGCTGCGTGGCTTAGCGTTTCCTTGTCTGGAAGCTGGAGCTTCCGGGTTGTGCGTTCCCAAACTGGAGTTTGGGAACGAGCAGTTATAAATGTAAGCGAGTGCAAATGAACAGGAGTCTCATCACGCGGAGGAAGGGCTGTGGCATTTCGTAACAGTGGCAATGCCCACCCGGAACGTGCTGCTGCCTGACACAGTAAGGACGTCCGGCCCTGAGGGGAAGAGGGCCAACCCCACAC
>WFRQ01000303.1 GCA_015486425.1 Deltaproteobacteria bacterium
GCGGAAACGGGTTATGAGCTTTTTCAGGGCATGAACCACGTCTTCCTGATCACTGATTGTGAGCATGGGATAAAGAGGAAGAGAGAAAAGTCTCTCACTGTTCCATTCAGAGCTTGGAAGGTCTCCTTTTTGGAATCCATATTTTTCACGATAGTATTTCTGCAGATGAACAGCGGGAAAGTGGAGACCTGTGCCGATATTTTCTTCCTGCATGGCTGCTATGAACTCATCCCGGGTTACACTTAGAGTGTCAGTATTGAGTCTGACAATATAGAGATGCCACGCATGAACATGCGGCCACGGTACAGTGCCAAGCGGAAGAATTTCTGAAATATTTTCAAGCATATGATGATAATTCATTGCAAGTTCGCGCCTTATTCTGTTGAATTTTCCAAGCCACGCAAACTGATGTATGCCTATTGCCGCCTGAATGTCGAGCATGTTGTACTTGTAACCTGGTTCCTCAACTTCATACTGCGGTATGCCACCCTTTGAGTACCTCTTCCATGCATCCCTTGAAATGCCGTGGAAGCGGAGACGCCTCATCCGTCTGGCCCATTGATCATTATTTGTAAGTATCATCCCGCCTTCGCCTGTGGTCATGTTCTTGATGGGATGAAAACTGAAGATGGCTGCCTCTGAGTCCGCCCCTATGAGTTTTTCCCTGTACTCTGTTCCTACGGCATGAGCAGCATCTTCAATAACATGAATGCCACGAGGTTCGCACAAATCACGCAACGCGTCCATATCGCAGGGTGCACCGGCAAAATGCACTGGAATAACCGCTTTTGTGCGCGGAGTAATTTTTTCAGCAACTGCAGTGGTATCAATCTGCAGGGTATCCTTGTCAACGTCTGCAAATACAGGCCGTGCTCCGCACAGTTCAATATTGTTTACAGTGGATGGCCAAGTAATGGAGGAGGTTATTATTTCATCTGATGGCTCAAGGTCAAGGCAGGCAAGGACAAGATGAAGCCCGGATGTGGCAGAATTTACAGAAATGGCCTCGGCGCCTCCACTCCATTCTGAAAAGGCCTTTTCAAATTTTGCAACCTTGGGCCCTGTGGTCAGCCATCCTGATTTCAGGCTGTCCACAACCTCATCAATCTCTCTGTCGCTTATGGTCGGGCGGGAAAATGGAAGAAAATCCCTTCTCACTGGCTCACTGTGCTTCACGTTGCACTCCTTGTAATAAGATAGACTCCGAAACATATGACTATAATTCCGGCCCATCTTACAGGCGTAAGGGCTTCATTGAAAAAATATTTTCCTGCAAATGCAGTAACTATGTACCCGATACTCAGGAGGGGATAGGCGTAGCTGACTTCAACCCTGGACAGTACCAGGAGCCATACTGCGACACTGACAACATAGCACACAAGGCCTGCCAGCACAAAGGGGTTCACAGCGACGCGAAGCGCAATGGGAACCATGTTTTCAATGGAAAACTGGAAGTGACCTATTGAGCTCATGCCCTTTTTCAGTGCCAGTTGAGCTGCGGCATTAAGAAGTACACCAGTAAGTATTAGAGGTATGTATCGATTCATTTTTTTAATATGCCGTATCTACTCACAGGGTACCGCATCTGCTGTGTTGTCGGGGGCTCGAAGTACGGGAAGTACGCCTTCGCCCCCTCCGCCTTGCATCTGCAGCACCCTGTGAGCAGATATGTGTCAAGAAAAAATTGTTGTGTGAAAAGCGACTTTTTGCTGGTGCCCAAACTCCAGTTTGGGTATCCATTGGTCTGAAGCTCCTGCTTCTTTCCTTATTGATACCTGCAGGGTGAGTCACCTGTTCCTGTGTGGAAGCTGGAGCTTCCGGCTGTACGTTCCCAAACTGGAGTTTGGGAACCAGCGAACACTCGATCTATGTTATAAAATCAGGGCTGACAGAGCTCCGCCAGCGAGGACTACCCATAGTATATCTATTTTATATCGCAATGCCACAAATGCAGCGATACTGATAATCACTGCCATTATCTCCCAGTGAACAGCCATGGCAAAACGCACGGTTACTGCAGCAAGAAGCCCTACAAACGAGCAGAGTATGCCCTTGATAGCCCTTCTGAACATCAGATTGTTCTTGAACCTGTCAAACCACGGAGTAACAAGCAGGAGTATGATAAAAGACGGGGCAAAGATGCAAATGGAGGCAATAACTGCTCCTGTTAATCCGTAAAGCAGGTATCCTGCGAAAGTGGCGGTTATGACAATGGGACCAGGCGTGACCTGTCCAAGGGCGATGCCGTCCATGAGTGTCTTTTCATCAAGCATGTGTCTCGCGCCGGCTATTTCATGTAACATAAGTGGGAGAGACGCATAACCTCCTCCAAAGGCGAACAGATCAATCTTGACCATTATGAAGCCGAGGAGGGAGAGCTGCTTATTAATAAAAAACAGAATAAGCAGCATTAGTAAAATAACCAATGCTACCATGAGACCGAAACGGAAGGTGCTCTGCAGAAATGATTTATTTACAGGCTCCTGTTCCCGGTCATCTCCTGTTGGCCCGGTTTTTGATGGCTCCTTTATAAGCTTTCCGTAGAGCACGGGGCCTGCGGCAGCAGACAGCAGGATAACAGTGACCGGGCTGCCTCCAGGTATTATGTATGCTGCTCCTGCAACAGTGAGGAGTATATCCTGCCATGTGAGCAATGTCTTTCTGCCAAAGTTCAATGTGGCATTTGCCACCATGGCGATCACAATCACCTGCAGTCCTGAAAACAGGGCCAGTACTGCTGGAATATCCTGCCCGTGCCTGTAGGCCACGGAAAGCAGAAGCATCAGCAGGAAGGCAGGAAGAGAAAAGCCCGTATAAGCGCTCAGTGCACCTGCAGGACCACCGGCCCTGAGCCCTGCATAGGCTGCTGCCTGCATGGCCGTTGCCCCTGGTATTGTCTGCACAAGCGCCACTCCGTGTCTGAAATCTCTTTCTGACACCCATTTTTTTTCTCTTACCGCAAGGTCACGTATATAGGCCACCATGGCAGGGCCGCCAAAGGCAGTGAGGCCCAGTTTCAGAAAGGAGAAAAAAATTTCAGTAGGAGACGGTGATTTCATAAAGTTACTTCTGCCTTTCCAGTTCCTGTTCCCAGAGCTGTTTTATCTCATTAACCATTCTGATATCTTCCTGGACCGGCCTGCCCCTTACGGTAAGATATCCTCCAGTGAGCATGGCATCAGCCCCTGCCATAAAGGCAAGGCCCTGGAAATCTCTGAGTATTGTATCCCTTCCACCTGCAAGACGGAGCGGAGTTGTCGGCATGAGCAGTCTGAAAATTGCTATGGTGCGTATCACCTCTGATACCGACAGGCCAGGAGCGCCGTACAGAGGTGTCCCCTTTATTGGTACAAGTACGTTAAGCGGGACAGAGTTTACCTCAAGGGCTGTGATTTCACGGGCAAGGGAGAGCCTGTGCTCTGCTGCTTCACCAAGACCAAGAAGACCTCCTGCGCAAACCTCAAGGCCTGCCTCTTTTGCCGCCTCTATGGTGGATACCCGCTGTTCATATGAATGAGTTGTGCATATTCTGGGGAAAAATTCTCTGCAAGCCTCGAGATTGTGATGATAGCGGCTCAAACCTGCATCTCTAAGCTCTTTCAGGGCGTTAAATGTCATGATGCCAAGAGAGGCGCACACCTTAATGCCAGCTTTTGCCCTGATGGCTGCGATACGCCTGCAAATACGTTCTACATCCTTTGGAGTGACGCTCCGGCCACTTGTCACAATGCTGAACCTGATTGCCCCTGAATCTTTTGCTGAAATGGCCTCTTTTACCAGTTCGTCTGTTGATTTGAGACCATACTCCGGCGCACCTGTGCTGTATCTTGATGACTGGGCGCAGAAGGCGCAGTCCTCGCTGCATCTGCCTGACCTGGCGTTTGAAATGGTACAGAGGGAAAAGGTTGTGCCGCGATTCTGCAGTTTGGCCTTGAGGGCCATGGCTGTCAGTTCACTCAGTGGCAGGTTGGCAAACTCGGTTATTTCCCGGTCAGTCATGATGGATCAGAGCCTTTCAAAAACCTGTCTGAGGGTCTTTTCCGTTTTCTGCAGAATATCTTCAATGGCGTCAGGCTCTGTGCAGAGAGGCGGAAACAGGTAGGTTACATCTCCAAGAGGCCTTAATATCAGGCCGTTTTCAAGCCCCTGCAGGTATACCTGCCAGCCTACGCGCAAATCAGATTCAAAGGGCGCCTTTGTTTTCCTGTCCCTGACAAGTTCAAAGGCTGCAGCCATGCCTGTACCCCTGACATCCCCCACATGAGGGAGCTCTGTCATGCGTTCCTTACCTTTCTGAAGAGCTGTTATTTTATATGGAAGTTTATTTAAAACTTCTTCTTCAGCGAAAACCTTTGCGGAACCAAGGGCAGCAGCGCATCCAAGTGGGTTGGCAGTGAATGTGTGGCCGTGGAAAAATGTCCTGCCCTCGGCGTAGTCAGCGTAATACGCATTGTAGATTTCATCAGTAGTAATGGTTGCCGCAAGGGGAAGGTATCCGCCGGTAAGCCCCTTTGAAAGGCACAGGAAGTCAGGGACAATACCTGCCTGTTCGAGAGCAAACATGGTACCTGTACGTCCAAAGCCCGTTGCTACTTCGTCAAAAATAAGGTGGATATCATGCTGCCTGCACATAGCAGCAATTTCTCTTAGATACTCAGCTGGATATACGATAATACCGCCTGCCCCCATGAGGAGTGGTTCAAGGATCAGCGCTGTTATAGAGCCACCCTTTTCTGCAAGCAGTTTCCTGAAAGGATTAAGACACTCAAGAGAGCAGTTAAGCGTGCTGAACGGCCCCTGTGATACATCATCCCATGTGGATTTTGACGGGGCCTCACACCCCATGGGGCAACGATAACAGTAAGGCGCGGGGATTCTGTATGAATCAAATGTAAGAGGTTTAAACGGTCCTTCAAAGGCAGGCACCCCGCCAAGGCTTATTGTGCCAATTGTGTCCCCGTGATAACCCCGCTCAAGGGAGACGAATCTGGACCTCTGTTCATCCCCCTTGATAATTCTGTATTGAAATGACATCTTCAGCGCCACTTCATTTGCAGTGGAGCCATTGTCTGAGAAAAAGACCTTTGAAAGCACTGGGGGCGTAATACTGACAAGGTACTCTCCGAGCCTGATGGCCCCTTCATGAGTGGTGGCTGCAAAATGCACCTGCTCCAGCCGGTCAAGCTGTTTTTTTACAGCCTCCTTTATCACCGGGTGATTATGGCCGTGCATGACGCACCACCAGGATGATATGGTGTCATAGTATCTTCGGCCCTCATGGTCATAAAGGAATATTCCCTCGGCCCTGTCCACAAGGAGAAGGTCGCGTTGTTCAAAATCCTTCATCTGGGTATAGGGGTGCCAGATAAAATCCCTGTCTTTCTGCTGCAGAATTTTTTTCATTTTGTTTTTTTCTGACGCTCAGGCCCTACTGGCAGACAAGAGCATACCCCAGCCGCTTTTAACAGTGCGACCGGGGCATAGACGGCATCCAGGAGAATTTGCATGGACTTATTGAGAAGTTACAAAATCAGGAGCTTATTGTTTTTTCAGGGGAACTTAACAGATTACCTGTGAAAGTCCAGTGGGTGGCGGCTTGCAGGGTTGAGAAACGTCACTCGCCTCTGCCTGTGGTGTTATTTATTACAGTGACGAGATCATTAAATCTGAAGGGTTTACTGACTATTGCGCTAATACCTTTTTCAGTGAGGTCCTTATCCTGGTACTGGGAGCCCCAGCCTGTAAGCAGAATTACCGGTATATTCCTGGTCTGAGCCTTTTCTGCTATCTCCCATCCGGACACGCCAGGCATTCCGAGATCAGTCAGTATAAGATCAAAGTTGTCCTGATCTATCAGGTCCATTGCCTCAAACGGTTCGCTGCAGCCGGTAACCTCATGACCTGCTTCAGTAAGCATCAGGGTCAAAAGTTCCACGATCTGCGTCTCATCATCAACAGCAAGCACTCTTAATGTACCGGAAGAAGTTTCTTCAGGAGCGGGCTGCTGGTCCTGGACAGTGTATTCTGATAGTGGGAGACGCAGATAAAATACAGTGCCCAGGCCTTTGCGGCTTTCAACTGAAATGGTTCCGCCTGCCTGTGATATAAGCCCCATGCAGACACTGAGGCCAAGGCCTGAGTTGCCGACTCCCTTTGTAGAGTAGTATGGATCAAAAATCCGATTTTTGATGGCCTCAGTCATGCCTGTACCAGTATCTCGCACTTCAAGAACCGCCATGTCATCTTCCACATGAGCCTCAAAGCTTATGTTGCCCCCCTGGGGCATTGCCTCTACTGCGTTCAGAATCATGTTGGTAAGAATTTCACGAAGGTCGGATTCATGAATGGCAACCGGAGGAACAGGCTTGATACTGGTATTTACCGTGATGGTTATTCCCTGGGACTGCAGCTCATCCTGCCATCTTGGTTTTGTCAGGTCTGCAACATCTCTTATCACAAGGGCAAGGTCGGTTTTCAGTTCAGTATGGTACTTTTCCTCTGCCCCGAAGCCTGTGAATGCCTGCAGCCGCTTAACTGAATGAGCCCCGTCTGCAACCGCGATTTTTATATTCTCTAAGCGGCGACGCTGTCCTTCATCAGTTATCTCCATTTCCAGCAGCTCAGCATTACCCTGAATGGCGGCGAGAAGGTTGTTGAAATCGTGTGCAATACCTCCAGCCATGGTGCCAAGAGCCCTGAGTTTTTCAACATAGGCCATCTGTCTGCTGGCCTGTTTCTGCTCTGTAATGTTGTGGATCACAACCATGGCGCCGTAGGAGTTATCCTCACTGTCCTTCACTGGGTGCATGTAGACATCAGCGGCAATGGTTGTGCCATCTGCTCTTAATACCGGGATATCAGGCATCCGGAGCATTGATCCGGACTCAAGGGTCTTTCGAATCTGCCTGTAATGATCTTTGTCCTTAAAAAGCTTACTGATGGACTGGCCAA
>WFRQ01000304.1 GCA_015486425.1 Deltaproteobacteria bacterium
ACACCAAACGCTTCACGCCATTCTGTCACCTGTTTCTCGGCTTTGCCATCGGCCTTGCGCCCATAGCAGGCTGGATTGCCATTGCTGACAGTATCAGCACTGTACCCCTGCTTCTTGGTACCGGAGTCATGTTCTGGATAGCAGGTTTTGACGTGCTTTACGCCTGCATGGATGCAGACTTTGACAGGGAAAGGGGGCTGCACTCCATACCTGCATGGCTTGGGAGGAAAAGGGCATTTAAAGTCTCTGCCGTTTTCCATGTAATTGCATTCCTTGCCTTTACTGCCACTGGTATTACCGCAGGATTGAACTGGATATACTTCCTCGGCATTGGGGCAACCTTTGTGCTGCTTGCACTGCAGAGAAGGGTTATCACCCCTGACGATCTAAGCAGGATGAATATAGCGTTCTTCAGGCTGAATGCCGTAATAAGCGTGGTCCTGTTCTTTGCCACTGCCCTTTCCCTGTGGAGTGTTTCCTGATGGCACGCCAGGACATCACTGCCCGCATAATCTCGCATACATCACCTGCTGACCAGATTTACCTGTTGGATATCAAGGCGCCTGAAATAGCTGCCCAGGCCAGGCCCGGGCAGTTCTGCATGCTTCACCCCCTGAACAACCCGGACACACATGACCCCCTGCTCAGAAGACCTCTTTCCATTCACGACGCCAGAGACGATGGAACTGTATGTTTTCTCTATAGAAAGACAGGGAAAGGAACAGAACTCCTCTCAATGCTTAAAGCAGGGGAGAGTATAAGGATACTCGGGCCTCTTGGAAACGGATTTACCTGGAGGCAGGACAGCGCCTGCATACTTGTTGGTGGTGGAATGGGAATTGCGCCCCTGCTCTTTTTATCAAAACGCCTGAAACATTCCGGCAGCACCTTCTGCGTGATACTCGGGGCAGCAACGGCACATGACCTTGCCTGCATTGAATCCTTCAGGGCCATCTCTCCAAAAGACAGCCTGTTTTTTACCACAGAAGATGGAAGCATGGGGAAGCAGGGCCTTGTAACAGATATCCTGAAAGAATTTCTGGACAGAAGCCATGGAAATGGAAACGGTCTTAGAGTCATGACCTGCGGGCCGTGGCCAATGATGAAGGCTGTAGCTAGCATGTGCAGCAGAAACAGGATCGCCTGTCAGGTCTCTCTTGAAGCACACATGGCATGCGGTACCGGACTGTGCCTTGGCTGCGCAGTGCCCACGGCAGGTGACAAAGCTGGATATATTCACGTGTGCAGGGAAGGCCCGGTGACTGATGCAGAAAATATCAGGTGGTAATCTGTCTTTGGGACTGCCCCTTTGCAGGTCATTCAGCTCTCTGCCCTTCTATTTCTGCAGAAGAGAAAAATTTCTACACTTTCAGAACGCGAACTCTTTGGCTTGAATGTCTTTACACTCTGAAACACCTGCTGGCACTGCTGTCTGAATGACTGTAGCTCTCCTCCCTCAAAGACCTTGCAGTAAAAGGCCCCTTTTCCAGGGGTCAGAAGCGACTGGGCGAACCACAGGGCAGTCTCCGCAAGGCCCATGGAACGAAGATGGTCAACTCCTCGGTTCCCTGTTGTCTTTGGAGCCATATCGCTCAATACCACATCAAACCTGCTGCCATCAGGGAGAATCTCCTGCAGTTCCGCAGGCTCAAGTTTAAATATATCCCTCCTTAGAAAAATTACATCTGGCCCAAGCCCTTCCATCTTGTTGATATCTACTGCGATAACCACTCCCTCATGGCCCACCTTCTGCGCTGCAAACCTGCTCCATGACCCAGGACATGCCCCAAGATCAAGCACGTTACTGCCTCTTTTCAGAAAATGGAACCTGGCATCTGCCTCCTGAAGTTTATACACAGACCGTGCCCTGTATCCCTCCTTCCTGGCTTTATGATAGTAATGATCCTTTACTTTTTTCATATACCTATTCATGCCGGGAGCATTCCCGGTTTGTCCCGCCTTTTCGTAACTTCTCAATAAGTCCGTATAAATTCTTCTGTCTCTGCTTACGGGGTGCTGCAGACACAAGGAGGAGGACGCGCAGACGTACTTCCCGTACTTCAAGCATCAGGCAACGCCATAGATGCGGTACACGTCTCAATTCAGGGCATACAGACACGGCCCGCCTGCATAATTTCCGCAGCATGCAGTACCTTAATCCCCTCAAGCCCGTGTTGAGCAGCCATACTGCGCCACTGCAGGAGACAGCCTGAACAGGTAGTAACAACAGTTGATGCACCGCTCTCTTTCAGGGCATGAACGCGCTCACTGAATATCCCATGGGAAATTTCCGCGTGTTTCATGGAAAATGAGCCTCCGTGTCCACAGCAGCCCTGCTCAATCTGAACAAAATCATTGCCAAGCATTCTTTGCAGAAATACCTCGGCTGCCCCTGTGCCACGGGAGGAAAACCTGCTGTGACACGGCGCATGAAAGGCAACCCCGCTGTTTACAGAAAGCTCAGGTGCAGGGAGGAAATTCTCATTATAAAGCAGCTCCGTGAACTCCACAGTCGCTGCGGCTGCCTGCTCTGCCATTTCCTTGAAATCAGGCCCGACTGTTTCAGGCCATCTGTCAATCATGTATCTGCATGAGGCACACCCGGTAAGTATGATGTCGCACCCTGTCTCCTGGAACACCCTGAGATTTCTTTCTATAAGCCTCCGTGCAGGATCAACTGCTCCGGCAGACAGGGCGGGCAGTCCACAGCAGCACTGAGCTGCAGGCACAACAAACTCAGTTCCAGGAAACCACCATGCCATTGCC
>WFRQ01000305.1 GCA_015486425.1 Deltaproteobacteria bacterium
CAATGTAATGAGCCAGGCAGTTCCAAGTATTACTGACGTCCACATGAAGAAGTTTCTGGAAGGGCTGTGGGCTGAAACCTCTGGTGCGGCATTTATGATTTGTGTGGAAGGGGAGGGCCGGGCCGCAGATTCCTGCCTGCCTGCCGGGGCCGTAAGTGGTGGGGACTGCTCCTGCGGTTTAGAGGGTTTTCCGGAAGCAGGAAGAACAGTGATCTCTTTCCCAGGCAGCGTTGCAGTCTCCTGCCTGCCCTCCCGGGTGTTCCACCAGACAAGTTTTATTGGAGGAATGGTAACTTTCCCGGATTTTTCAGGTATAAAGGCGATTTTTTGAACCCTTCTTCCTGTAATGCCCGTGCTGTGCTCTGAATTTTTAAGTTCTGCCTTGTCGGGATAAATACTGCAGCCTGCAATCTTTTCAGGTGTCAGGTCAGGAAGCTGTTCTGCCGTGAGGCCATTTGCGGCAATTACAATGGTGCGGGTTAGAGGTTCACCGGTGTGTAGTCTGGTAGCCTCCGGCTCCCACTGCTGCGAGAGTGTAAGGGATGAGGCAGGCAGCCAGTATTGGCCTGAAAAATCAGACGGCCTGGGTTTGACTTCAACTGTTACCGAATTACCCCTGATGTTTACCTGCTTTTCTGTTCCTGACAGGCCAGGAAGGCCATGGCTGAAAAAGGGGTCCCTCCTGAGCAGCGATGAGAACGGGTCGTTTCCGCCCTTGGCACGCGGTATCAGGATTGTGCCTGAGAATACAGGGGAATTCAGGGTAATCTGGCCGGATGCCTGGGGAAATACGGCATAACGCCGCTCAATTACCCTGTACCGTCGGCTGTTGATAATACGGTTAAACTGATTGTCCTTGCCGAGACGGTGTATAATGGCATTATCTGATGTCAGGTCTGTGAGACTTCCCTGGGTTATTTCCTTTGCTGAATATAGCCGCGCAGTGCATATAATCTGCTGTTGCACCAGGGGATCATCAGGCTGGCATGAGGTTTCAATAAAGATGTCCCTTCCTGAGTCAGCGGAAGGTTTGCCTGGGCCTGTTACTTCCAGTACAAGTTCTGGGGTACGCTCACCATCCACCTCTATGGATGGTATTACGAGCCTGCCCTTTTTTTTCGGGGCCAGGGTGTAATACCAGAAGGTGCTGGAAGAGAACGAGCCGTTTGTGATATTGATGCTTGTGCTGTTTGATTTTTGCAGTATGTCAAAATCTTTTTTCAGAGGGCTGATATCAGGCTCGTTACTCACCTTCCGGTCCGCCTTTATGGTGAGCTGGACGCTTTCCCCGATGTTGACTTTGTTGGTATCAAGCCATGCGTCAACACCTGCAGCAGCATTGGCTGCAAATGCAAGAACAATGACTGTGAGCATGACGCATAGAACTGTTTTGTTTGCGCCTGTGTGTGCTGCAGAGTCAGCAGAAAAAAAATTGTGTTTCATCTCAGAGAGTCTACCGGGAAAATGCACTGCTCTTTTGCTTGCATTTCTCGAAACATACATTCAGCCAAACACCTGTCGTCAATTTCATGCTTTTTAAGGCTTCAGGCGAACAGCGCATCTACAAATTCTTCTGCATTAAATGGCCGCAGGTCATCCATCTTTTCACCTATTCCGATGAAGTGTATTGGAATCTGCATTTCATGCACTATGCCCGCTGCTATTCCGCCCTTGGCCGTGCCGTCAAGTTTGGTAAGCGCAATTCCAGTGATCTCTGTTGCCTCCCTGAAAAGCCGGGCCTGGCTTACCGCATTCTGACCGGTTGTGGCATCAAGCACAAGAAGGACCTCATGAGGGGCTTCGGGCAGTTTTTTGCCCATGACGCGCCTGATCTTCTTGAGTTCTTCCATGAGATTGACCTGGGTGTGCAGCCTGCCTGCCGTATCAACTATTACCACGTCAACACCGCGGCTTATCCCGGCCACCACTGCGTCAAACGCCACGGCAGACGGGTCAGAGCCAGGCTGGTGATGTATGACAGGGACGTCAAGACGCCTGCCCCACTCCTGCAACTGATCAATGGCTGCGGCACGAAAGGTGTCTGCCGCTGCTATCAGCACCTTTTTCCCCTGCTGTTTAAAATTATACGCCATTTTTGCAATGGTGGTAGTTTTGCCAACGCCGTTTACACCTACGACGAGGATTACAAAAGGACCTGAAACAGAGGCCATTTGCTGGTCAAGCGTTCTGGCATGGGGAAGCTCAAGCATTTCCCTGATGTATGACTTTATGCGCTGCCTCAGCGCTGCCGGGTCCTTAAGTTCCTTTCTCTTGACCTCTGAACGCAGACGGTCAAAAATATCCTGGACCGTGGCCACGCCCATATCAGCCATTACCAGTATCTCTTCCAGTTCATCAATCAGCTCTGCATCTATTTCCTTTTTAAAAGTAAGCAGAGAATCCATGCGGGCTATAAAGCCGCCTCGCGACTTTTCCATTCCGGCCTTTATGTCTGTTTTTTCAGATGTCGGCGCTGGATCAGTATCAGGGTGATGTTGAGATGAAGGGGCTGATGGGGGGGGATCCTCTGCATTGGAAGTTTTTTTATTATCTTCCTGTGGCGGGTCTGACTTCTGTTGCGGAGAATGGGGGGGCTGACTGATTTTTTTTTCAGGGTCATGCCCAGGGTCTGCGTCCTGTTTTTTACCAAACAAATTTGAAATCTTCATACAGTTTTTTTTACTCTTTTTTTTTCAGGGACTTGTCAACTGGTTACCTTATCTGATAATTTATATATTTGAAAAGGGCATATCACATTTTTGAAACGTGTATCTGTTCACAGGGTACTGCATCTACGGCGTTGCCTGACACTTGAAGTACAGGAAGTACGCCTGCGCGTCCTCCGTCTTGTATCTGCAGCACCCTGTAAGCAGATATAGGAGAATTTGCACGGACTTGAGGAAGTCTCATTACAATCAGCCTTGTTGAGATTCCGAAAATGTCAGCATAAAGATAATATGCCTGCTCAGGATGTAAATATGACAAGCGGACATTCAGATATCTAAATAACCGGAGAGGGGAAAATGAACAAGTCAGAACTTATTATGGAACTGGCAGATGAAGCAGGCCTGCACAAGCAGGTCTCCGAGGCAGTAGTCAAGGAGGTTTTCAATGCCATGACAGAGGCCCTTGTTAATAATGAGGGTATTGAAATACGCGGTTTTGGCAGTTTCAGTATCAGGGAGTATGAGTCCTATGTGGGGAGGAATCCGAAAAGCGGCCAGAAGATCAAGGTAAAACCCAAGAAGCTTCCGTTTTTCAAGGTGGGAAAGGAACTCAAGGAGAGGGTTATGAAGGGGGCTGCAGCCTCCTGAGTTTTTCAATAGCTGAATCAGGTAATTGAAGGGAGAAGCCGTCAATATTCTGGTTTCAGCCTGCCTCGTTCACTTCAATGCCTGCCATGATCAGGGCTGCGGCTGTTACCCCTGCCACGGGTGATATGCCGCAGGACGGGCTTCGTGCCTTGAGGTAGCAGCGCCTGACGCCAAGCATTTGGGCAAGCCTTACACATTCCCTGGCCCCGCGCACAAACTGGTGAGTAACATCCATGCCCGCCATTGTTCCTGCGTCAGCCCTTATAAACACGCCTGCCCTGCCTTCAAGCACATCAATGCCGTCTCCGCCACGGATGACCGCAGGTGGCCGCGGGGTGGAAAGGCCGCCAAGCTGCTCCGGGCAGACCGGAATTACATGCAGTCCTGAGAGTCTTTGGATAAGTTCCTGGTCAGGCCTGCTGTTTCCATCGTATCTACATGAAATCCCAAGCAGACAGGCGCTTAATATGACAGGCTGTGTGAGTTTGTCCATCTCTCAAAAGGGAGCATTCCCTGTTCGTCCCGATATCATAACGTGCTGCGGCTATGTAACTTTTTGAGACTGGTTCTGAAACTGTCATGAGGTGTCACGAACGTTATATGCAGGGTTTATCGCAGAACAAGTCTCAAAAAGCCACACAGCCTCCACAATAATAGAAAAGGCGAGACAAACAGGGAATGCTCCCTTCCCAAAATCAGGTTCGTGAGAGGGAATGCTGGATTGGTCCCTGCTGCAAGACCTGTGGGCTATAGAAATTCTACTGACGGTTCGTTTTCTTTCCTTTTTTCAATGGTTCCCAGCATGAAACTCTTCTCTCCAAGGGCTTTAAGCTGGAACATAATCTCGTCCGCATCTTTCCTGGGGACCACAAGCACCATGCCTATTCCGCAGTTAAATGTTCGCAGCATTTCATTCTGTGGCACATGGCCCTTTTCCCTGAGAAATGTAAATACAGGAGGCATGTCCCATGAGTTAAGGGCAATAACCGCCTTGCACGAGTCGGGCAGTACTCGTGGAATGTTGTCCTGAAAGCCACCGCCAGTAATATGAACGATGCCAGATATGGCAAACTGCTTGAGCAGGTGTGTGATGGCCCTGACGTATATCCTGGTGGGTTCTATGAGCACCTGTCCCACGGTTTTACTGCCGAATTCTGAAGGCCTGTCATCAACCGAAAGCCCAAGTTCCTCAAAACATATCTTCCTTGCAAGTGAATAGCCGTTGCTGTGAAGGCCGCTTGAGGCAAGCCCTATCACCACGTGGCCCACTCCTATGTCAGACCCGTCAATAATTTTGTCTCTGTCTGCAATGCCCACTGCAAAACCTGCCAGGTCATATTCGTTGTCGCCGTACATGCCGGGCATCTCAGCGGTTTCGCCTCCTATTAGTGAGCATTCCGCATACTTGCACCCCCTGGCAATGCCGCGGATGACATCTTCTGCCACCTCGGAGTCAAGTTTGCCAGTGGCAAAGTAATCAAGGAAAAAGAGAG
>WFRQ01000306.1 GCA_015486425.1 Deltaproteobacteria bacterium
CCTGTAGAGGGCCTGAAGATACCGAGATACCTCGGAAGCTGATGCCTCAGCGCCCTTACAGGTGTGGCAATAATGCTGCCTAACACCAGGGCAGCCACGGTCTGTTTTACGTTCAGTACCCCTTCCTGGAGCATGGCGCCGGCTGCCGCGGCCCCTGCGGCAAATTCTGACATAATGGTGAAAACTACCACGGATATGCCCTCTACCGGAATAACTTTCGTGGTCACGAGGTGGGCGCTTGCGTCACGAAGAATGTCAAAAAGGCCCCAGAACCTCGAAAGCACAACGAGAATGTAGATCGGTACGGTATAAAGCACTATGCGTGACAACCTCTGTGACAGATATTTCCTGAAAAGGTCCATGACCTTTTTCTCCTCTTTTTCAGCAGGATTTTCGTCATGCCTCTCAATATCTGTCTCTCGCCCTTTGCCGGATAAGAGAATACGGCCTGCCAGGATCACGATCACTGTTCTGATGACGGCAGCGAAAAAGGTAATGGCGAGATATATCATGCCGGCCGGACCCACCAGGGGAACGATTATGGCGAAGGTAATGGGCAGGTGTAAAAAATACGACGGCAGGCCCACGTTCAGAAGTGCTGAAATGAACATCTCCCTTTTTGATATCATATTGTCCCGGTAGGCATTCCAGAGCATGGTGCTGGCCGCGATACCGGACAGAAAGGCAGTGGTAAAGGCAGTGCCGCTCCAGTCACTCAAATTTCCCATCCTCATGAGCGGCCTTGAAAGAACAGACACGAATCCAGCCCATCCCTTTGCCTCTATGAGCGCGGATAGAAAGAGGGCGCCGGCCATAATGGCAATCAGCCTGGAAACCGGCCATATCACCCGTTTTGCAATAAATACCAGGTCGAAAGAAGTTGCTCCAACCAGCAGGCAGAAAGAGGCAGCTGTTATGAAAAGCCAGACAAATGTCCCCTTTTTTTGAAATAATGTTTTTCTGCCCGCGTTCATTGATTTAAATTTTTCAGTCTTTATTTTATGCGAAAACAGATTTTTAAATCAGCAATGAACCTGCTCTCGCGTATATTATGCAGAAGTTATGATATATGAAGATACATATTATTCAACCAACCCACTTTAAAGGACCATTCAGCAAAAATCTGTTCAAAACAAAGGCGCATGCCCTTGTTCCCCTGACGCTTCCGTATCTCGGCGCCCTTGTGCCTGAAGGCAACGAAATACGTCTGACGGATGAACAGGTGGAAGGACTGAATTTTAATGAACCATGTGACTGCGCCTTGATAACTTCTACCATATTAACCTCATTCAGGGCATATGAAATAGCCGACAGGTTCCGGGAAATAGGCATACCGGTTGTTATCGGCGGACCCCACTGCACCTTTGCTGGTAATCGTTCCAGGACCATGGAACTTATGGAGAGGCTTATTCCTCTGAAGATAAGGTGGTCCACGCTGTGGAATACATACAGGTGCCTTGACATGGAGTTCATGGAGCTTGCCCAAAGGAGCGGCTTGCTACATATAAATATGGGGGTCGAAAGCATAAACAGGCATGCACTGGAAAATATGAAGAAAAAGACCATCCCTGCGGAGAGCCTTTCAGAGGTGAGCGCGATACTCAGACGCATGGGAATCAGTTTTTCCTTCAACCTCATATGCGGCTGGGATACCGACAGCCTGGAAGATTTCGATGTGACCCTTGATTTTTTAATAAAAAACAAGGTGCACGTGGCATTTTTTAATGTATTTTCTCCCCATAAGGGTACAAAGATCTATGACAGGTGCGGTGACCCCCAATATTAAACCACGAATCAAGATTTTTAAGGTGGAAATCACGCCCTCCCATTCCTTTCCCAAAATACATCAGCAGGGGTATGTTTGTCCAGTGCCGAATGTTTTCTTTCGTGATTGTAATAGTCAAAATATTTTTTAAGCCCCTGATACAGCGCATGACCGTTTGTGTAGTCCTTGGGGTAAACATCCTCAAATTTGACAGTCCACCACAGTCGCTCGATGAACACATTATCAAGAGCCCGTCCTCGGCCATCCATGCTGATAGCGATCTGCCTTGCAAGGAGTTCCCCTGTAAAAGCATCAGATGTAAATTGAGAGCCCTGATCAGTGTTGAATATCTCAGGTGTTCCGTGATTCAGCGCTCGTTTAAGAGCGGCTATACAAAACAGGCTCTCCAGCGTATTGGACAGCTCCCATGCCAGCACATAGCGACTATACCATTCGATCACGGCAACCAGGTACATGAACCCTCGCTTCATCGGGATATAAGTGATATCTGTACTCCATACCTGGTTTACACGCTTGATTTTCATATCACGCAGTAAATACGGGTATATTTTATGGCCTGGAGCTGGCTTGCTTGTATGAGGTCCAGGTGTAATTGCCTGCAGCCCCATACGCTGCATCAGACGAGCAACCCTCTTGTAATTCACCCTATGCTCCTCGTCACGTAACCAGTCTGTCATGCGCCGATAGCCAAATTCCGGATGCCTCATATATTGCTCATCTATCAGTCGCATCAACGAAAGATTATCCGACGTCTCCGGGACAGGTTCATAATAGATACACGACCGGGAAACGCCTGCCAACCTGCACTGACGGCGTATCGAATAATCAGCATTGTATTCCACCCACTTTCTACGCATTGAAAGCGGCAGGCTCACAGCTTTTTTTTTAGCCATTTCAAATCCATCTTCAGCCGACCGATCTCTTCATAAAGTGGAGCTGTCAATTCTTCCTCTGTCTTGGCGCGTTGCTTTTTACCAGACGCAAAAAGTGTTGGGGCATTCGTTATCAGCTGCTGCTTCCAATTCGAAATCTGATTGGGATGGACCTGATATTCCGTTGCCAGTTCAGACAAAGTCTTCAGGCCTTTGGCTGCTTCAAGTGCAACCTTGGCCTTGAATTTGTCTGTAAATCTCCTCCGTTTTTTAGCCATTTTCATGCGTCCTTTCTTACCATTTTCGGGACGAGAATTCCACTTAAGCCTGTGGTCCTAAAATTGGGGGCAAGCGCACCTCTTTGATTTTATCATTGAAAATTCCCAAAAAATGGATGCGTATCCAATGGAACAAGCCATCTTTTCCCACATAATGAAAATCGGCCTGATTGCGATGAAGGCCTATTTTGCTGAGAAAGGTACTGGTGATGTAGGCAATGTTTTGCACTCCAGCAATGGATTGACATTGAAGAAGGA
>WFRQ01000307.1 GCA_015486425.1 Deltaproteobacteria bacterium
CCCCTTTCAGTTTTACGCTTTTCGATTTCAGCTTTATTTCCTTGCTTGCGCCTCTTTTTTTTGGTATCTCTTTGGACAATTTTCAATTTGCGGTGAATGTGCGCGGCCTGCTGCGCTTCTGCATGATCCGGCATGTTCTGCCGGTATAATTCAGGGTGATTTAAACCTGAATTGAGCGTTTCAAAAGTTTGAAGAATATTTTTTGATGAAATTAAAAGGAGTCACATCTATTATAGCCTTTATTAGCCTTTAAATTTTGAAATTCTTTGGAATTGCCGTATTTACTGCATCTCCCATGTCATCGGAACCCCCATCTATCCTGCTCTAACGGGAGTTCCTCTTTCGTGGATATGCAGCAAATCCAGTAATCGCTCAATCCAGGTTAAAGATTTATCCTGCTTTGTGTATTTCGCACATTCATCCTATCCTGCTTGTTCGGGGAGGTAAGGCATCTGCCAGAAGACAAACCAGTTCTTCAAATAGAAAATCTACAGAAAAGTTATGATACTGACAGCGCACGTGTAGATGTGCTCAAGGGACTGTCAGTTACTGTAACCCAGGGGGATGTTGTTGGTGTAGTTGGGGCATCTGGTGTGGGTAAAACCACATTTCTCCACATTATCGGCACACTTGACCGCCCTTGCAGTGGTACGGTACTGCATTTTGGTCATGATGTATTTGCATGGCCGGATGCAAGGCTTTCCAGGTTCCGTAACAGTGATCTGGGGTTTGTCTTTCAGTTTCACCATCTGCTCCCTGAATTCAGCGCCCTTGAAAATGTAATGATGCCCTGCCTTGTTGCCGGAAGCAGCAGGATGGACGCACGGGCAAAGGCTGCTGAAATACTGGAACGTATGGGCCTTGCCAGTCGCGAGAATCACAGGATAGGACAGCTTTCAGGTGGCGAACAGCAGAGAGTGGCCCTTGCCAGGGCAATGGTACAGCGTCCGAGGCTGCTGCTTGCAGATGAACCTACAGGGAATCTTGATGAGAAGACAGGCGGACACGTGGCTGATCTGATTTTTTCTCTGAATGAACAGTACGGCACCACGGTGATCATTGTGACCCACAACCTGACGCTGGCACGCAGAATGAACAGGTGTATAGGCATACACAAGGGGATTGCTGTTGAGCTCACCAGGGATGAACTCGTAAGATTCGGAGTAGGGGCCGGGTAGTGGTATTGCTCCATATTGCCCCATAACCGGTGATGGTCTGAATGTCAGGTCCTGAACTTGTGCGTTGTGTTAAAACCATGATCTGAATTCAGATTTAAGATTTTGCTGTTGCATGGTGCAGGTTCAGTCCTGCATGATGTCATGATACGAAAAAATAAAAAAACATGTTGAAATATAAATCCATTTGCACCTTTTTGCTGCTTGTCTCCTGCCTGTGCGTCTGCAATGTTTATGCTCAGGAGTTTCCCCCTGCGGAGGTAGCACTTTTTCAGCCCGAATTTTTCGGGCCTGCGTCTGTCTCAGATACTGCTGATAATGTAGTCAATGAAATTGTAAGAGACCTGGAGGCAGCCGGAGACGTGGTGGTACTGACACATGATCAGGTTTCTTCTCCTGAGGAGGCAAGGCAGAAGGCACTTGATTATGATATGAAGTGGGGCGTCTATGGCAGTGTTACCCGCCTTGGTGATGCGCTGAGTCTTGATTTCCGTGTAGTGGATACCTCCATGCCTGATGAGAAGCCCAGGATTGTGTTTACTCAGGGGCCGGTTGACAAGCTTGCAGGCGTTACAGCCATGCTTGCCGACAGGTTGCATCAGGTATTCCAGGCCCCCTATCTCGTGGCTGCGGTCCGCGTTGAGGGTAACAGGCGTGTGGGCACAGATGCCATTCTTGAGCACATAAGGACAGCAAAGGGCGAGAAGTACGATCCGGAACAGATATCCAATGATATCAAAGACGTGTACAAGATGGGCTATTTTGATGATGTGGAGGTTGACGTGCGCGATGAGCCCGGTGGCCGGATTGTCACCTTCATGCTCAGGGAAAAGCCTGCAATAAGAAAGATTCTCATAAAGGGCAACAGCAAGATTGAAGAAAAGGATATACGTGAGGTCCTTAATCTCAAACCCTATACTGTTGTCAGGGAAAAGAGCCTTCAGGAGGCAGCTCAGAAGATAGAGGCCCTGTATTCAGACAAGGGGTTTGTTGATACTACCGTTACGGTCTCACTTGAGAGGATCAATGATCAGGCCGCAGATGTGGTGTTTGAGATTTCCGAGGGAGAAGAGGTTCATATCAAGGAGATCAAGTTTGAAGGTAATCATGCCTTTTCCGCTGATGACCTGAAGAGCATCATGGAGGTTACTGAGAAAAAGCCGTGGTGGACCCCAAGCCTGAGGAATATCATGGCAATGGTCAAGGGCGATGCCGGAGTGCTTAAGTGGGATGCCCTTGAGAGGGACGCCGGTCGAGTTACAGCCTATTACCATAATCACGGTTATGTTGATGCAAGGGTAGGGCAGCCCGAGGTTGTGAGGAAGGGAACAGATCTTTATATCACGATCCCCATTGAGGAGGGCGAGCAGTACAAGGTTGGCAATATTGACATTGAGCAGGATTTCTTCAAGGACAAGGATGTTCTCCTTGCCAACATGAAGATACAGGATGAGGATTACTTCAGCCAGGAAGTGCTCAGAAAGGATATACTGAAACTCACCGACCTCTATGCAGATAACGGGTATGCTCACGCAGATATCAGGCCTGTGATAACCAAGGACCCGGAAGAGAAAAAGGTGAACATAAAGCTGGTGGTTGACAAGGGACCACTTGTGAAGTTCGAGCGTATCGCCATAGCAGGCAATACTATTACACGAGACAAGGTCATAAGGCGTGAACTCAGGGTAAACGAGCTTGAGCCATTTTCTGCAACCGGCCTCAAGAGGAGCAAGGAGAGGCTTAACAAACTGGGTTATTTTGAAGATGTCAGCCTGAACACTTCCAAGGGCAGTGATGAGAAGCACATGAACCTTGAAGTCAAGGTCAAGGAGCGTCAGACAGGCACCTTCAGTATAGGCGCCGGCTACAGCTCGGTTGACAAGCTGATTGTCATGGGCGAGATAAGCCAGCGCAACTTCCTGGGCAAGGGCCAGACAGTGAACTTCAAGGGTATGTTCGGCGCCCAGACGGCCAGGTTCTCTCTTGGTTTCTTTGAGCCGTATTTCATGGATACAAGGCTTTCAATGGGTGTCGATGCCTATAACTGGCGGCAGGAGTACACGGACTATACCAAGAAGAGTACAGGTGCAGCCCTGAGATTCGGATACCCGCTCACAGACAATCTTTCAGCATTTTTCGGCGGCAAGTGGGATTACACGGATATGAGTGATGTGGGCAGTTATACCTCGCAGGTCATCCAGGATTCCGAGGATATCAGGGAGACCAGGGCCCTTAATGCCGGTGTATCCTATGATTCCCGGAACGCATTTTTTAATCCTTCAAGGGGTTGGCAGAGCAGTCTTGTAACCCAGTATGCAGGCGGGTTCCTTGGCGGTGATGCCTCCTATATAAAACTTGAAGGCACTGCAGGTTATTACCATCCACTTTTCTGGGAATTTGTCGGACACATCAAGGTGGGCACAGGATACGTGTTTGACGGCCGCAACGGCAAGCTTCCGGTGTGGGAGAAGTTTTTCCTCGGAGGTATTGACAGCATCAGGGGGTACAAATGGGGAAGGGTAAGCCCCATTGACCCTGAAACAGGTGAGCGAGTTGGCGGTAACAGCATGTTCTACACCCAGATAGAAACCATCTTCCCGATTATAAAGGATATGGGGCTTAACGGAGTGGCATTTGCTGATATGGGTAATGCGTGGGATGAAGATTCAGCCTATAACTTTGATAAACTTAAAAAGACCATAGGCTGCGGGGTCAGGTGGCTGTCACCAATGGGACCTCTTCGTGTTGAGTGGGGTTATAACCTTGACAGGGAACCGGGTGATGACAAGAGTAACTGGGAGTTCAAGATGGGTGGCAGTTTCTGATGGGTAAGACACTTGCAGAACTTGCGGAATTGATGCAGGGCAGGCTTGAGGGGCCTGGTGACATGGAGGTTTCCGGCATACAGTCTCTTGACGCGGCAGAGGAGGGGCAGATAAGTTTTGCCGTTAATCTCAAGTTTGCTGACAATGTACGAAACAGCGCAGCCTCTGCCTTTATACTGCCTGAAATATGGCCTGATGATTTCAATAGACCATCCATAAGAGTCAAGGACCCGTACCTTGGCTATGCCCTTGCCACCCAGGCCTTTAACATCAGGCCCTTTGAGGCCGCAGGCATAGCTCCCGGTGCTGTTATTGGTGAGGGATGTAATATCTCAGATGAAGTAACTGTTATGGCAAGAGCTGTAATAGGAGATGGCTGCATCATAGAGAAAGAGGTCACCATACACCCAGGCGTAGTACTTGGCAAAAATGTAAAAGTGGGGGAGGGCACTGTTCTTTATCCAAACGTGGTGGTGTATGACAGGTGTTCTCTTGGCAGAAATGTCATAGTGCATGCAGGTACCATTATAGGCGGGGACGGTTTTGGATATGCCCGGAACGGCAGCAGGCATGAAAAAATTATTCATACCGGTACGGTAGTAATAGAAGATGATGTTGAAATAGGGGCCAATTCCACCATTGACAGGGCGGCGCTTGGCGAGACCAGAATTGGCAGGGGTACCAAGATCGATAATCTGGTGATGATTGCCCATAATGTCCAGGTTGGCCAGTCTTCCATCATAGTGAGCCAGGTAGGTATTTCAGGAAGTTCAAAGATTGGAAACGGAGTTGTGCTTGCAGGCCAGGTGGGAGTTGTCGGGCATATAGAGATAGGAGACGGCTCAATGGTCGGGGCCAAGTCCGGTGTGGCTCATAATCTTGAGGAGGGGAGCCAGGTATCCGGCATTCCTGCCATACCACATGCCACCTGGCTTAAGGCCGTAACAATTTTCCGGCGGCTTCCGAATATTGTCAAAGAGTTTCGTGAATTGAAAAAGAAAATTGGTTAAACATAGACGCTTTCTAAATGATTAATAGTAATGATTAAGAGTTATGACGGGGCGAAAAATGGCTGAAGAGACTACAGGTTATGGCATTGAAAAAATCAAGAGCATCCTTCCCCATCGTTATCCCTTTCTCATGGTTGACAGGGTTACAGAGTTAAAGCCAGGGGAACAGATAAAGGGTTACAAGAATGTTTCCATAAATGAACCGTTCTTTCAGGGGCATTTCCCTGGTGAACCTATCATGCCTGGCGTTCTGATTCTGGAGGCAATGGCTCAGCTTGGAATACTTTTCGCAGTAGGGACTGCTGAAAAGGAGTTGAAGAATCAGTTGATGGTATTTGCCGGCATGGATGGGGTCAAATTCAGAAGACAGGTAGTGCCTGGTGACAGGCTTGACATGCACCTGGTTCATGTGAAACGCAAGCGTCAGATATGGAAGATGGAGGGGAAGGCATATGTTGACGGTCAGCTTGCGGTACAGGCCCTGCTGACAGCAGCAG
>WFRQ01000308.1 GCA_015486425.1 Deltaproteobacteria bacterium
ATACAGGGCCACGCCGTAAATCGGGAAGTTATTTCTGGACCGCCCCTTAGTCTGAGCGCTATATTTTATTGCAAAGCGTAGGGTCTAATACCCCGCTGCTTGCGGCGGTTTAAAAAATGATGTTCCGCTAAATGCCCCGCCCGAAGGGTCGAGCAAAGCGAGAGGGCTTGCCCCGGGGATTTTTACTTACTTCAACGGCAACTTGTGTGGATGAATATTTTTTTATAATGAGTTCATATAACTGTGTAGCATCTTCAACATGCCCCTGTCGTTCAAGTTGCATCGCCTTATTGTATAATTTTCTTGCCGAATTTTCTTGATTACTGCAACCAAAACATACTATTATTAAACACATTGCTATTAACAATCTTTTCATTTTTTTACCCCCATAACAATGAGTTGAGCAGTTTGGCACAGCGAGCCATAAGGCGAGCGGGTCGGCACGCCTTCTTGCGTAAGCAAGAACCGTGACGACAGCCAAATCTGTTCCAACGACGTGTTGTGCCTTTTCATGCTTCCTCGAGTTCACACGATTCCGACGGGAGCATTCCCCGTTTGTCCAGCTATTTTAATCGATTAAATTTAGATGCCTTATAATTTTCAAGGACACGATCAAAAGTTCCATTATAAATAGCGCAGCGCACGCGAAGCATTGCGTTACAATTGTCTTTGAGCCACCAGGCACCTGATCGCTTTATGCGGGTATGGCATATAAATTTATTCGACGACTCTATCCCACCGCTGCCTATGGGACAGCCTTCTTTCTTAAGCTCGTCGTAGTCGAATCTGTGCTTATGATTTCCCAGATATGTTATCAATTTTAAAATAGATTTTTCTGCATCCTCGTTAGCTGGCTTCATTCTCTTCAGACCTGCTATAACAGACCCCGCCATATCCAGACCTAATCGTGTCAATACAGATTCTGCCCATTCGCGGGCATCGAGAGTCTCACCATATTGACAAAAAGCGGTTTCAAATACATGCTCTGAACAATGATAATAATCCAGAATCTCTGTCCCTTCAGGGAAATATTTCTTGTAAAGATTCCATATCCAGGAGGCTCCATCACCAAGCAGACACATCTTCACCTTATCCAAAGGAATGCGCGAAGCTATCAAAGCAATTTCTTCTTCAAATTCAGACACATCCTTAATTTGATGCCAGCTCGCTATATGCACAATTCTATCATCATTGCCCATAAGATACAGACGGAGACCCTTAGCCTCCTTATATTGACCTGATCCCCTCTTCTCTGCCCTGCCTCCCTCAGGACGGGTCGGCATGTGAGCTCCGTCAACAGCCAAAACCATCACAGGTCGTTCTGTGCTATCTGATAGGGCCTCAATTCTTCGGGATATTTCTGTCTTATCAGGGATCACTACGTCTGCAGTGGCTTCTTCACCTATAGCATTTAATGTTTTATGACCAAAATGACTGGAAACTTCTATGCCTGTCAATTCAGTGAAATGTTCAACAGCTCTATCATATGGCAAATCTGCAGCTAATTTGGCTATTTTTTCCTGAATATCTAGTTGGTGAAGTTCCTGAACAATTTCAAGCTGTTCATCCATAGGATGAAAACCACTGCCACAATCAGTGCAGTAAAAATACGGCCTTGATAAAACAAAATCGCCGGAAACCGTAGAGACTTTACGTTTATCAATGCGCTTGGAACGTACATAACGTCCGCATTCCGGACAGTCAGCATATTCCTGCCTTGAAAAATCCGAGGCAAGCGAGGACAAAATACTTTCAATACACTGCCCGAAAAATTCAGGTCTGGTCTTGTGAAAACGATCACTTATTTCAGTGATAGATGGCAGTTCTCCTCTTTCAAAGAAATCTCTGAAATTTTCTACCCATTCATCAACTGCGTCATGAACCAATTTCCTGAACTCCTCAAAAATGTTTTTAATTGGGATAACTTGCGCTACAGCCATGTTCAGCACCCCGTAAGCAGTTTCCTGAAATCATGGCATAGCGGATAAACGTAAACCAACTTTGGGCTATGCCCCTTACGTTCATTCTTTCTGTCCATGCGGCCGCGACCAACTGTCATGCCCAGCTCAATCCAGTTCGAAGCTTTGTAGCAAGTGCCTTTATACCTCGATGGATCCACCATTGTCTCGACCAATACTGGACGCAGACCATATCTCTTTTCCCAGTCATAGGCTATGTTATTGAGCGCAATACTTAATGCCCTGCTTGCCAAGTTTTTGATCTTGATCCAAGGCAGAACAAGAAAACGGCTATTGTTAATGATGTATTGCAAATTCCTGCATCTGACATCATCATTCCAGCCTATCCATTTGTCACGGCAGGAGATGCGCCATGCAGGACTGGAAAACTGCAGGCATCCTGCTACAGTCTTTCTTCCACCGACTGTAATGTGCAAAAAATATCTCAAATGAGCTCCAAAGGGTACTTTGAAACCAAGATAGTGGTAACGATCCACAAGCTCCTTCCATAATTGCAGTTCATCTTTGCTGGCAATGGCTGACAGGGTGACGGGAGCGAAATCATTAATTTGTCCTTCTACCGGCTCCCGTTGTTCCCCTGATTTCGTTTTTATTATATGGGTCCGACTACCCTTTGGCTTAGTGCGTTTTACTGCGGGAAGCTGTATCAAACCTTGTTGTTCCAGCAAGGTTAAAAATTCATAACATTCACGCTGTTTATATTTCCCATTTGGACGGAACCAGCCTATACACTCACATACCGTCCCGGCAATCTCGTTTCTGCTGAGGGCGTTGAAAGTCTCGGTGATATCCTTGATTTCATCAAGGTCAGTGCTGGAAAAAATACGACCACTAAACGTAATTGAACCATCATTGCAAATCTTCATGCTTAACATCCTCCCGTCAGTGTTCCTTACAACACATGACAGGATTTGTCCAGAAAAAAATTACAATATGAAAAATTTACATCATAACGGGTCGGACAAATGGGGAATGCTCCCAGCAGCAATTGTCAGAACATTTTTGAAAAAATTTTGAACCCCGTCCGATCAATTTATTTCCCTGTGGCTGCGAATGCAGAGGGTTCTCCGCCCCAGTGAAATAAATTGATCGAACTCAGTGCTATTAAAACACACTGTGGTGCTTAAGGGCAGGGGCACAGGAAATCTCC
>WFRQ01000309.1 GCA_015486425.1 Deltaproteobacteria bacterium
GAAGGCATGGAGGTGATCATGCCTGTGCTGCAACACGCGCTTGACAAGATAAACGGTGACCAGACACCATGTCACACGACAGGGTAAACCAGGACTGTGACTGGTTTCAAAATATAGTCATGCCATGCAGTTTAATGTGGCGCGTTCCCGGTTTTTGCGTCTGATTGCACTGAAAATACGTCGGGACAGAATATTTTCCGCACTCCTGTCGGGCCGTGGGGAAACATGTTTAAAACATCCCGGGCCATTAACGGAAAGACGCTTTTCACACAACATTATTTCTTTACACGTATCTGCTCAGGGGGTGCTGCAGATGCAATGCGGAGGGGGGAATGCGTACTTCCCGTACTTCGAGCCCTCGACAACGCAGCGGATGCGGTACCCCCTGAGTAGATACGATCGTGGATTTAAAACAGACGCTTAATTCAGGATAGACGTTTTTAAAGAGGCATATTCCATGGAAATTGGCATAGTAGGACTTCCCGCGTCCGGGAAGACAACCATATTCAACGCCCTTACAGGCAGTGAAGCCGAAGTTTCTGCATTTAAAGGCGGTAAAAAAGACCCCAATCTTGCGGTGGTGCAGGTGCCGGATCCAAGGCTTCAGGCACTGAGCGAAATGTACAAGCCCAAAAAGACCACTCCTGCCCAGGTTCGCTATGTGGATATCGGGGGCACAGTCAGCGCCAGGGATGGGGAATCATCAATGGACGAGCTGCTTCGGTTGCTGCGGCCTGTTGATGCCCTTATAAATGTGGTAAGAAATTTTGAATTTGCAGGTGAGGCGCCATCTCCTCAGGATGATTTTGACGCCCTTGAGTCTGAGCTGGTATTTTCTGACCTGATTACTGTGGAAAAACGGGTGGAAAAACTTGAAAAAGAGATAACAAAGGCAAAAAAGGGAAACCCGCAGGAGCTTGAACTGCTGAAAAAGGCTCAGGAGATTCTTGACAGTGGCAAGGCCCTCAGGGCGTTTCCTGAGATAGCAACGGACCCGCTTCTCAGGGGCTATGCCTTTCTCTCAGCCAAGCCATGCATAGCAGTGCTTAACAGCGAGGATGATGCAGCACCAGGAGGCTGTACTCTTGAACTTCCTGATGGTGTCACAATGCTTGAGATCAGGGGCAAAATTGAGATGGAACTTGCGCAGCTTTCGGATGAGGAGGCCGAAATGTTCAGGGAAGACATGGGGCTTGATGAGCCTGCAACAAATATGCTCATCAGGAAATCCTACGAGTTCCTGGGACTGATTTCATTCTTTACCGTGGGGCCTGACGAGGTTAAGGCTTGGACACTGCGGAGAAACACACCGGCACCAAAGGCCGCAGGCGTAATTCATTCAGACATAGAAAAGGGCTTTATAAGGGCTGAAGTGGTCTCCTACCAGCATCTGATGGAGGCAGGAAGCCATGCCGCAGCCCAGAAGGCAGGGAATGTGCGTCTTGAGGGGAAAGACTATATTGTGCAGGACGGTGATGTAATAAATTTCAGATTCAACGTGTAAAAAAAACAGTTTTACCAGCCAGGGTTTCAGCAGATGCTTTTATGAACAGCCCTGCCCATCACCAGCAGCCCAAATCCTGTGGCAAGCAGGAAGGCGGCTACTGGCAGCGGTACCGGCACAAACCTGCCAACAGCCACATCCGGCCCGTATAGCGGTGCGGGGTGCTGCTGATCACTCACAATAGTAGAGTCCACGTATATAGATGCATAGCTCAACCATTCTCCGGTACTCAGTATGCCGTTACCATCATAGTCTCCTGATGCATCTGCAATGGCATTTATCAGGCCCTGGGTAAAGACGCTGTACGGCTGGCCACTGATGCTGAATGAGTCCTCTTTCTCACCGCTTGATCCCATGAATGTGAGCCCGTTCACACTGTTCAGATCCTTTTCACCACCAACAAACCCCCCGGCATAGCACGTATCAAATATGGTTATAATCCTGACATTTTTGCTGGCAATTGCGGAAAATGCCAGGCTGAGTTCATCATCAGTAATCCTGTCCGGGTGATTTCGCAGTCCTATTGTCTCATCATAACTGGATGCTGCCCATGAGTCTGGCCCGGTTTCGTCATGGTCAGTGTCCTTAACGCGCCTGCTGTGACCTGAGTAGTACCAGATCATTGTATCACCTGAGTGAAAGATGCTGTTTATATCCCTTATTACCCGGAGAATCTCAGAACCTTCCCCATCTTTAAATACATGTGACTGAAGACCACCATCCATTTGCAGCCCGGATGAGATTGCCCCAAGCATCCCTTCCACATCATGGAAATATCCATCATTGCCTATGCCAACAAAAATGGTGGCAGAAAAAACAGAAGAGGGGAGGCTGCAACCTGTAAAAAACAGGATAGCAAGCAACACCATACGGATACGTCTCCAGGCTTCATACTTCTGACTCATATTCCTTCCTTTGTTGCAAATTTTCTGTGGTCGTTACTCTTCTCTTCGTGATCTTTTGAAGAAATATTCAGGGTTTCCTGCGATGATTTTGCCAATTGTTCAATATCTGTAACTACTCACCCCACTCACGGAAAGTCGCTTTTCACACAACATTTTTTCTTGAAACGTATCTGCTCAGAGGGTGCTGCAGATGCAAGGCGGAGGGGGCGAAGGCGTACTTCCCGTACTTCGAACCCCCGACAACGCCGCAGATGCGGTGCCCTGTGAGTAAGCTACCAATATCTTTTTTCTCCCTCTTCTATATTGCGAAAAATCGTCCCAGGGTTGAGTGTTTCAAAAGGCCGGGGCTGAAACTGAAATAGATAGGAGGTTGGCGAAAGAGTCAGCAGAAATAAAGTGGAAATGGCACAAAGGACCAGGTCCAAGGCAGATTTGGCCCCTTTCTTTTATGGGTCAAGTAACTTTGATCCATGCACTACTCTTAGAATGTAAATACAATCATTGTCAATTTTGTATATAACCCGATATTTTTTGTGAATCAGGTGTCTGTAGTTTGTCCCAAAAAACATATTCTCTGGAATAAGAGGGCAGCGTTCAGGTAGCGTGTCTAAAGTATAAATTTTTTCTTCCAGCCCTAATATGAATTTTTTAGCATTATTTATGTTGTCGGAGGCTATGTAAAAGAAAATATGCTCAAGGTCGTTTCGGGCGTTTCGGGTGAGATGAACTTTATATTTCTTTGGCACTTTTGAACTCTTCAAAGAATTCTTTTGCTTCTGTGTAGCGACCTTCCTTTATATCCTCCTCTGCCGGTGCTAACAACTTGAGTAAATTAAAGGCATTTGCAATTTTTTCGTATTCCCTGGCATCTACAATCACAGCTTCCGCCTTGCCGTTCACAGTTAACACGACAGGGCGTTTAGTTTTGTGAATCTGATCAAGTATGGCAGTAGTGTTGCGTTTGAGGTCAGTAATTGAACGAATATCCTCTGTTATACTAAAGGCCATTGGGAATCTCCTCTGGGCTTTGTAAAAGCATTATTTAATATTTTATTCTATGCGAATTAGATGCATAATACAAAAGATTTTTAATGCGTCAGGCTGCGCATAAATGGTGCCTGACATGTGGCATAGAGCATAATTCCTCTTTGTTTTGCTCTTCCACATCATGGAAACATCCTTTGTTGAAGTTGCACGCGAGGTCCATCATGGCTGGGGAGGCATCTGACCGGTGTAAAGCAGGAACCCTTCATGAAGGAACTGGCTCACTGCGAAGAAAAGGGCAAGCCCCATTGCCCACCTGACTATCTGGACCCTTGTGGGATCGTATTTGAACGTC
>WFRQ01000310.1 GCA_015486425.1 Deltaproteobacteria bacterium
ACATCAAAATAGAGAGAGCCGTGCCGTTCATAGGCGTATCCTGCGTCTTCAAGCCTTTCCGCTATTTTTACCATGTCATCAACGTGCTCTGATGCCCTGGGATAACGAAAAGCGGGAAGCACATTGAGTTCTGCGGCATCTTCTGTAAAGGCCCTGGCAAAAGTGTCAGTGAATTCGAGCAGGTCCTTCCCCTCTTCAATGGCAGCCCGGATGGTCTTGTCGTCAATGTCTGTAATGTTCATCACGTGCCGCACTTCATAACCCTGGTACTCAAGCACCCGTCTAAGCATATCTGCAACCACCAGCCTGCGGCAAAGACCGAGGTGAGCATGTTCATAGGCAGTGGGACCGCAGGAGTAAATCCTGGCCTTTCCAGGTTCAAGAGGTTCAAAGACCTCCTTTTTTCTTGTAAGCGTATTGGTAAGCCTCAGGACTTCGCTGTCCTCTTCTCCAGGCATATCGTAGGGGAAAAGGGAGGTGCTGAGATATCTCTCGCCGCCATCCGGGAAAATGGCCACCACTGTGCCGCTCTCCATGTTCGAGGCTGTTTCTATGGCAGCAGCAAGCGCGGCTCCGGAACTCATGCCTGCAAAGATTCCCTCTTTTGATGCCAGAAGCCGTGCGTATTCAAATGCCTCCTCGTCCTGACAGTTGATAATGGTATCAGGTATGGTCTTGTCAAATATGCCTGGACGATAGGACTCCTTCATGTTCTTGAGCCCCTGGATGCCGTGGCCGAGAAGTGGCTCCACCCCCACTATCCTGATCCCCGTATCCAGTTCTCTGAACCGCCTGGTAAGGCCCATGAGAGTACCGGTGGTGCCCATGGTGGATACAACAGCATCAATCCTGCCTTCACACTGCTCCCATATTTCATTGGCAGTGGTGGTGTAATGGGTTTTCCAGTTGTCAGGGTTGTTGAACTGGTCTGTGCAGAAATATCTGTCAGGCTCTTCAAGAGCCATTCGGTAAACAGCCTCTATTGCCCCGTCAGTACCCATTTTTGCAGGGGTAAGCAGGATTTCAGCACCGTAGGCCTTCATTATCTTGCGGCGTTCAATGCTTGCCGCCTCGCTCATTGCAATCAGGCAGCGATAGCCCTTGACAGCGCATACCATGGCAATGCCAATGCCGGTGTTGCCGCTGCTTGCCTCAAGAACTACCCTGTCTCTGGTAAGCTCCCCGCGTTTTTCCGCAGCTTCTATCATGAACAGGGCAATCCGGTCCTTGATGGATCCTCCGGGATTGAAACTTTCCAGCTTGGCAAAAATTTTGATATTTTTATAGGGATTAAGCCGCCTGACTGGCACCAGCGGCGTGTTCCCTATTGTATCAAGTATGTTTCTGTTCATTATTCCGGTTCTGTTAAAATGCAGTTGTTTATGTTACGCTGAAACGTACCTGGTCCGCGTCTGTTGCCTTAATAAAACCCAATGCGGCGCGGACTGGCAGCTCAGGCGTTAAAGCCGCACGGTATCGCAGTTTGTGTCTGCCTGCCATGTGAAGATCAGGCAGTCTGTCAGGTATGAACGCACGGCATGAAAACGTCATTAATATTGAGCATACAACAGAGTAATAGTGTTGTGTAGTATATGTTTATGGTATCTGGTCAGAGAGTACTGCATCTGCTGCATTGTCAAGGGCTCGAAGTACGGGAAGTACGACTTCGCCCCCTCCGCCTTGCATCTGCAGCACCCTCTGACCAGATACGTGTCGAAAAAATGTTGTGTGAAAAGCGACTTTCCGTTATTGGACTTCATCCTTGAGGGGGAGTGAGCAGTTACTGTTTATGGAGTTTATGCCTGCCATTTTTACGTCAGGTGGATCAATAAATACTGATTGGGACCTGAATTGAGCGTTTCAAAATGTGGAAAATCATCACATTAAAGGGAGTTATATCTGAATTATGAAAAAGGCTCTTAACGTATGGATGCTTGCGCGGGAATACAGGGGGCTCGCAGGGGCTGGTGGCGTACAGGACGTGGTAAGAGACCTTTCAGAGGCCATTGTACGTTCTGGAAGCAGTGTCAGGGTAATCATGCCAAGGTACGGATTCATGAAACCTGAAGAGCTTGGTTTTACCAGGCTTGATATCAGTTTTGAGGTTGACATGAACTATACTGAAGAGGAGCGTCGCGAAGAGGTCTCCTTCTGGACCAATAGGATGGACGGCGTGGAGATACTGCTCATAGAGGCGTGGCGTTTTGCTGAAAAAAATGACATCTACACATACACAGCCGAAGATGAGGCGCTGAACCCTGACAATAAAAGGGGCACTGGCCACTATGACTACTTTGCCATGAATATCCTTCACCAGAAGGCTTCTCTATGCCTGGCCCTTGCCACTGATTCCCGTCCTGACATCATTCACTGTCAGGATGGACATACTGCCTCAGTGCCTGCAATGATGCGGGAAATTGAAGGCTTTCGCCAGTTCTTTGTACCTGTGTCCGCTGTTGTGACAATACACAATGCAGGGGTGGGATACCACCAGGAAGTTGCTGACCTGCATTTTGCAAAGGCAAATACAGGGCTTCCCCAACATGTAATTTACTCATCCCTTCTTCATGGAGCCTTTGATCCTTTCCTTGCAGGCGCTGCCTACTGCCCGGTAAATACAGTAAGTGAAAATTATGCACGGGAGCTGCAGGAGACAGAGCTTGATGCCATGACAGGCTGGCTTGGGCATGCCCTGCTGGAACGGGGAATCACCTTACAGGGCATAACCAACGGTATAAACCCCTCGGAGTTTGATCCCAGACGTCCTGATGATCTGGGCATTCCGGCAGCCTTTGACCCTTCAACAGGAGACCTTGCAGGAAAGGAGCAGTGCAAGGCATATCTTATCCGCCTTCTGAGCGCTGAAAAAGGTGAGGATGAGCCACGGTTTAATACCAGGCAGGAACAGTATAAAGGGGTAACTCTTTTCGGCGGCCTTGATGCCGCTGCGAGGAATCAGCCGCTTGTCACCGTAGTAGGGCGCTTTTCAGATCAGAAGGGGCTTGATATATTTGCGCAGGCACTTGAGGGACCGCTCTCTGCGGCCGGAGATTTCAGTGTGACAGTGATTGGAAGCGGCAAGCGCGAACTGGAAAATTACTTTGCATATATTGCAGACCTTCCGGCGTTCAAGGGCCGTTTTGCCTACCTTTCAGGTTACAGCTCATCTCTTGCCAATCTCGTTTATGCTGCCGGTGATTTTTTTGTTATGCCGTCTCGTTATGAACCCTGCGGACTTACGGATTTTATCGCCCAGCTAATGGGGAATCTCCCTGTGGTCAGGGCAACAGGCGGGCTGGTAAAGGTCAAGGACGGCTTTAACGGCTTTTCATTTGTGGAACCCGATTCCCATGCGCTTGCTTTGACACTGAGAAGGGCAATTGACCTTTTTCTTTCAGATCCACAGCAGATCAGGAAGATGCAGAAGGATGCCTTTGAAAATATCTTTAAAAATCATACATGGGATGTTGTGGTCAGGAAGTATCTTGACCTCTACAGAGAGGCAATGAAAACAGGAGTCAACTGATGGAAATTAAAATCAAGGGTATGAGTTGTGAACACTGCGCATCAACTGTCAGAAAGGCGCTTGAGCAGTGTGGTCTGAAATCTGTTCATGTGGATGTTTCAGGCGGCAGGGCGGTGTTTGAAAATCCCAGTGGCGTGTCTATTGATGTTATGGCAGATGCGGTTAGAAAGGCAGGATATCAGGTGAATAACGGATAAACAGCACGGTCATGGTCAGGAAAAGCAAAAAGGGGCCTGCAATCTCCAAGGCAAGAATACGGGCCAGGAAACGCGAACGCAGGCTTATCGATGAGGCAAGAAAGAGGGCGCTGGAAAAAGCAGGAGCTAAAAACAGACCTCTGCTTGAATCAGAGGGCCCCAAACTTTCAGCTCTAATTATGGAATTGGCTGAGCCCTTACTTAAGGCTGCAGAGAGTGTTGAACATAAGATAAAGGCCATTAATCTTGCTGTGCTGGCGTGGAATATTTCATTTTATGACAAGGAAAAATTCGAACAGTTTTGCAGCGGTTATTCATGGAATGAAGATATGATTGATATTTTCATCTATCTTAGGCGGCGCAGGCAGACTCTTTTCAGTGAGGAAAACCGGATTGTGGTGTCCTATGAAATTGTTGAAACGCGCAAGAGCATTCATCTCACTGTAGTTTCATCAGTTATTAATGATGATTTCCAAACCGAAATCAGCAACCATCTTTAAGCCCGGCCCTGATCAGCCCCCTTACGGAATTTCCGAGATAAACAGCCCTGGGATTGGTATGTTCCCGTCACTATTTTATGATTGTGCTACCTGTTTTTTTGGCTGTTTGCCTGCTCAAATCACAAACGACAGGAACTTTCAAAACCACCTGTCTTAATGAGGAACAAGATGTTGAAAAGTTGCACCCATCTGTTTGGCATCTGCCTTAGGGGCTGTCCAAAAATAAGTTGGATGTTGGCGCGCTCAGATTTGGGTCAGGCTGAGTTGAACTGATTGCGCAAAACCG
>WFRQ01000311.1 GCA_015486425.1 Deltaproteobacteria bacterium
AACGCAATTTTTGAAAATTGAGGTGAAAATGAAAACTGCCAGAGATATAATGACAACTTCCGTGGTTACAGTTAAGCCGGATGCCAGTATTAAGGAGCTTGTAAAAATACTTGGAGAGCACAGGATTAATGGCGTTCCTGTGGTGGATGAAAATTCACGACTTGCAGGCATTGTGACCGAGGCGGATATAGTTGATCAGTGCAAGAAGCTTCACATCCCGTCCTTTTTTAACTTTCTTGATGGCATAATCTTTCTTGAAAATCCTGCCCATCTTGAAGAGGAGATCAAAAAGATGGCCGGGACCACGGTAGGTGACATCATGACCACCAATGTCAGGACCGTGACCCCTGATACACCTGTACAGGATATTGCCACCGTAATGGCAGAGCAGCATATAAATTCCATTCCAGTGATGGAAGGTGAAAAGCTGGCTGGAATTGTTGGGAGATGGGATGTGGTAAAATCAATGGTCTGATGTGCTGCAGAGTAAGACAGTATGACCATCAAAAAGTCAATCAGCGCTGATTTCCCATTTGTCGTAATGTATTGATTTTGAAGTTACCGCACCTGGAGTCTGATAATGTATAAGAAGATGATAGTTCTTCGTTTCCCGCCTGAGATAACAGACCAGCCTCTCATTTGCAGTCTCAGCAGGGAACACGATCTGTGTTTTAATATTCTCAAGGCAACCATTCTGCCTGGTCAGGAAGGTATAATGGTGCTTGAAATTTCCGGCAACAGGAAAAATGTCAATGCCGGCCTCAGGTATCTCAGGGAACATGGCGTAAAGGTCAAGTCAGTGGCCCAGGAGGTGAGACGCAAGGATGAAGTATGTTTCCAGTGTGGTGCATGTACTGCCATGTGCCCTACTGATGCCCTTTATATGGACCGTGATACCTATGAGGTGAAATTTGATCCTGAGCTGTGCAAGGGGTGTGAGTTCTGCATAGCGGTCTGCCCTGTGCGGGCCATGGAGCTCAGATTTTCTCACGAGAAAGTCCTGGCCTGATGCAGGACATGCATGGTGGCACATCTGCTCTTGTGGCAATGAGCGGAGGTGTGGACAGTGCCGTGGCCGCGTGGCTGCTTCAGGAAAAGGGTGTACGTGTAGAGGCCCTTTTCTTAAGACTTGTAAAGGATGAGTATTCTGCCAGGGCAGAAGAATCCGCCAGGGAGCTTTGCACGCTTCTTGGCATAAAATTTCATAAGGTTGATTATTCTGGAATTTTCAGAGAGCGTATCATAAAATATTTTCTAAATTCCTACAGGCAGGGGCTCACCCCTAATCCCTGTGTCAGGTGTAATCCTGATATCAAGGTGAATGCAGGGCTTGAGAAGATGAAAAGTCTGGGGCTCTCCTTCCTTGCAACAGGCCATTATGCCCGTATTCTGCACGGAGATAAGGCCGGTATGCTCCGACTTTTTGCTGGTGCGGACAGTGACAAGGATCAGTCATATTTTCTGCATGGCCTTACATCTGAGACTCTTGAGCACCTGTTTTTCCCGCTTGGTTCAATGCATAAGAAGGATGTCCGGCAAATTGCCCGAAAAGCTGGACTTGCTTCAACCATACAGGCAGAGAGCCAGGACGTATGTTTTCTGCGTGGTGACTACAGGCAGTTTTTAAATCACCATGGAGTGCAGGATAAAGGCCCTGGCCAGATGATAACGCAGCATGGTGATGTGGTGGGTATGCATTCAGGACTTCAGAACTACACGGTAGGGCAGAGAAAGGGGCTTGGCCTTCCGGGGCCTGCGCCATCCTATGTTATACGCATGGAGACTGATACCAACCGGCTTGTTGTAGGGCCAAGGGAGGAGCTGTTCAGCCCTGTTGCATGGGTCAGGAATGTAAACTGGCTGGTGCCTGATGCTGCTTCTTCCAAGACTCTTAATTGTGCCGTGCGCATCCGATACCGTCACACCCCTGCCCCTGCTGTTGTCTCCATGCGCGGAAACCGTGTTCATGTGGAGTTCAAAGAGCCTCAGCGTGCAATCACTCCGGGTCAGTATGCGGTGTTTTATCAGGGAGATATGGTACTTGGCGGGGGGGAGATATGCGCATAGCCCTTTATACGCTGGGGTGCAAGGTAAACCAGTTTGAAACCCAGGCCATTTCCCATGAATTTGCTGCCCTTGGCAATGAAATTGTATCGTGGCGTGAAGATGCAGATCTTTATCTTGTCAATACCTGTGCCGTAACCGCAAAGGCTGCAGCGCAGAGCCGCCAGATGATAAGGCGGTTCAGGCGTGACCATCCGGAGGCAAGGATTGTGGCAACCGGCTGCCATGTCCAGACAGCCGCTTCAGAGATTATGCATGCTGCCGGAGGCCGGGTGTGCCTTGCTGGAAACGATCAGAAACATCGAATCGTAGAGATAGCCTCAGGCAGTGAAGAGTGCTTAGAGATGTACGTGGGAGATATATTCCGGGTCAAGGATATCGCTCCGTTTATTATCCACTCCCCTGAACATCGTACAAGGGCCTTTGTGCGCATACAGGACGGATGTGAGGCCTTCTGTTCCTACTGTATTGTGCCGTTTGCCAGGGGACGAAGCCGCAGCATGCCCCCGGAGCAGGTTCACGAACAGGTAGCCCTGCTTGCTGAAGAAGGGGTGCGGGAGATAGTGATAACCGGCATACATGTCGGGCTTTACGGAAGGGACCTTGACGGGAATATTTCGCTTACCCGGGTTTTAAAGTCCCTGTGCAGCAGGTTTCCAGGGTTGAGATTTCGTCTGAGTTCCATTGATCCTTCTGAAATAACTGACGAGATGATAGAATGGTCAGCAAATACTGAAAATTTCTGTAGCCACTGGCACCTTCCGCTTCAGAGCGGATCGGATCTTGTGCTTCAGGCCATGAATCGCAGATATACCTCTGCTGAGTTCAGGGCTGCGTTTGAAAAGTTATGGAATGCCATGCCCCATGCCGCCTTTGGTATAGATGTCATGACAGGGTTTCCCGGTGAGAGTCATGATGAATTTCTCTCAACTGTGAGATTTCTTGAGATGCTTCCAGTGACATATCTCCATGTGTTTCCCTACTCACCAAGGCCGCATACAGTGGCTGCAGCCCTTGGAGGTCATGTGTCAAAGAAGAGAAAGGTGGAGCGCGCAGCCATGCTACGAAAACTCGGCAGCAGAAAAAGGATGGAGTTTTACAGGAAAAATCTGGGGACTGTGCGCGATTTGCTGATTGAGCGCAGGGATTCCAGTTCAGGAATGTGGTATGGAGTTACAGATAACTATATAAGTACCATGCTTGCAGGTTCAGAAGGGCAGGAAGGGCTTGAGAACAGTGTAGTCACGGTGAAACTCTCTGAAATACGTGACAGAGTAGTTATGGCAGAGAGAATTTGACGCTCAACATACAAGATTTGATAATCATCAATACAGGAAAATAAATAATGGCAGAAGAAGTTCTTGAACAATCGACAGCCCTCAAGGTCAACCTTGAAGAAACAGCAGTGGGACGCCTTGAATTCAAACCGCAGTATGACGTTTTGCGTGAAGCAGTTGAGGATTACCGTGGCATTAGCCGCCAGTTAAATCAGCTCCTGTTTGAGCTGCATCATCCGTACCGTAACTGGGACCTGGTAATCGCTGAGCTGCGTTCATTTGCTCTTAAGAACCTGTCCACATACAGCCGCCATGAACATGGAGTAGAGGCCATTGGCGTGCTGATAAATACCTTTTTTGATCTTGTAAGGGATGCTCCGCGTCAGCATCAGAAAATTGCCGCTGCAGATGCGCTTCTTGCCTTTATAGAAAAGCTGGTGCAGTCCCTGGACACTGAACTCCTGCACAGGGCGCTCCCTGAGCTTGCCGAAGTCTTTCGCTCCCTTGGCCGTGTGGACGAGGCCATACTTTCTGCCCTTGCCAACAGCTTTCATCCGCTGGCACGCATTGCCAGACGTCTTACCGCCCGTGTGGAGGAGGCAGACAAATATCCGGAACTGTGGAGGCATCTGTGTCATGTGCTTATCAATGTACGGCGGGCATCATACCACTACTGGCTGACCATGGAGGGGCCTGTGCAGTGGCTGAGACGGGTGGTCAAGCACTACTCTATTGAGGCAGGCCCTGGAGAGATTGAGGCGCTTGAAGAGGTGCTGAGGCCGGTTTCAAGGCCTGTAATCAAGGCGTGGCTTCAGGAGCTTGAAACCATTGAGCATGGAGAGTTTTCCAGGGATACTGTGCACATTCTCGCTGACATGCCCGGCCATCTTGACATTGTAAAGATGTACAAGGAGATAGCTGAGAAACTCAGCCATATTTCATGTCCCCTGCCTTCGGAGCGTACTCATGTGAGGAGTCAGGAGCAGGAGGTGGGCATCCATCTGCTGTTCCTGTTTCACATGGTGGAGATGGAGGGGCTTAACAAAATCCATGAGGAGATACTCAGGCAGATAAACCGGAATCTTGTGTGCCTGATCCGCACTGCTGATGTGGGGCAGCTCAGAGAGGTGCTTCCAAGGGCATTCGAGCTTCTGAAACAGCAGGTAGGCAATTTTCCGCGGACATCCCTCCAGTGTATTGAGACAATCGGCACTGAGATATTCAAGCGCAACAATTTCAAGCTGGTGGAACTCTTTCTTGAGCAGGTGGTGGAATTCGGATTTCAGCCGCCCAGGGTACAGGGAGTTGACAGCGAATGGCATGTGCTCAGCAACCCGGCTCATCTGCAGAATATCCGGGTCTGGATGAAGTTGATAGGACAGAAGCCAAAATACTGCGGCACGCTTCTCTCAGGCCTGATAGTTAACCTCGGGCTTGCAGGTACATGCATAAGAGATACAGACCTGTTTCAGCGAGACGTTACAGCTCTTCTCAACTGTGAGATCGAGCCTGTTTATAACCTGGTAAAGCAGTTTGCCAAGATTCTGCCTGTATATTTCAATGAAATAGGCGCAGAGGGCCTGCTTCGTGACGTGAGTACAGAGCTTGATGAAATTTCCCACAGAAAGGACAGGCTCATACATTTCCTGCGAAAGCAGAGTCACGTAGAGAGCAATAACCTTATTGTCTATTTTATCGAGGCCATACTCTGCTTCTGGTTCAGTCGTGAGAAGGACAGCCTGAAACCCTACCTGGCCCCTCAGATACTGGAGGAGATACCCACGCAGGGACAGTACATTGACCATGTAAACCATCTCCTCCACTATCTTGCAAGGAAGCTGGGTCTTGAGCCTTTTGCAGGAAACCTTGACAGGCTGCTGAACCTTGAGGAGGAAAAGCTCAGGGCCATACTGGAAGAGGTGGCAGATGTCCCGCCACATGAGAGGCGCAGGCTTGAACTTCTCATACAGATGTACCGTCTCGAAAACCAGAAGTACAAGCTGGGCACCCAGGAGATAGAGGCACATCTTGAGGAGGCCAAGAAATACGGTTTTGAGAACCTGGACCGTATAATCGATATTCTTGGCAGTGAAGATGCAGAAAAGAGCCTTGACGTAATCCTAAGCGAGCTTGAAAACCTTAAAAATATCATCCTGAGTCCTGAGAAATTTGAGCCGGTTGAGGAGATATATCTGAAGCGCCACATTGCAGCGGATATTCCCTCCATGTACGGTCGCTATCATGAAAAGAAATTTGACGCCCTGGGCCTTACCTTCAGGCTGGAAAACCTTGCCAATATTTATTTCGAAAGGCTCATGATGGAGATGGAGGTTCCATTTATCACCAGGGCCACGTTTGTGCATATCCTCAAGGCCCTGAAGCTTTTCTGGCGGGCCATAAGGCTTAACGGCGTAAATTCAAAGAAGTTTTCCACATATCTCACCCTGCTTGAGACATCACTTGAGGTGCGCAGGTTCTCCTTTACCCAGTATCTTGATATTGTAAAGGGGCTTTCAGAGGGGGTTAAGGACATGATCTATGTCTATTACCTGAGCCCTCACCAGGACAATATTGCAAGGATCATCAGGCAGCTTGGACCTGATCAGCTACTTCCCAAGTACAGGGTATCTGACAGGGCCTCCACAGGAACAGGCGATGATACATTTATGATAAGCCGCATAACAGAGCGGTTCATGCGCGAGCTGATCTCCTATACCTTTGGCCTTCAGTATCTTGATAATTTTATAGGCAGGGTCTATCAGGTGCTCATGGAACAGAAGAAGGTGCTCAGTTCCAGAGAGGTGGACATGCTGCTCAGTTATGACCCTGGCCAGGATATCTGCTCCATATATCAGCCCGACCTCAGGACCCGTAACCTGATTCAGCTTGGAAACAAGGGTTATAATCTCGTGCTGCTTGCAAAGGACGGGATCAGGGTGCCTCCAGGGGTAATCATTACTACAGAGGTTTTCAGATACTACAGCCTGTTCCAGAAACTGCCGGGTGCATACCGCAACTTCTGTTCCCAGCTCAGGGAGGGCATCAAGGAGGTGGAGAGGCGCACAGGCGCAAAGTTCGGGGATCCGTCCAATCCGCTTCTGCTCTCTGTAAGGAGTGGCGCGGCCATTTCCATGCCTGGCATGATGTCCACCATTATTAATGTGGGCAGCAATCCTCAGACCACAGAGGGCATGGCACGCATGACAGGTAACCAGTGGTTTGCCTGGGACAACTACCGCAGGTTTGTTCAGTCATGGTCAATGTCCCTGGGGCTTTCCCGCGAGGTGTTCACTGAACTTATGATCAGCCACAAGAAGCGCTACGGCGTTGATAAGAAGCGGGAGTTTACAGGCGAACAGATGAAGGAGCTTGCACTCAGGTACAGGGAGACTGTGCAGGAACAGGGGGTTGAAATAGAAGATGATCCCTTTGAGCAGCTCATGATGTCTGTGAGGATGGTGCTTCTGTCCTGGGAATCTGAAAAGGCAAAGGCATATCGCCAGATCATGGAGGTCTCTGATTACTGGGGCACAGCAGTGATCGTACAGAGCATGAGCTATGGAAACCTCTCAAGTGAATCAGGAACCGGCGTGGTCTTTACTGCAAATCCCCATCGTAAACTGGACAGGGTGAGCCTGTGGGGTGATTACACACTTGGTAATCAGGGTGAGGATATTGTAAGCGGCCTTGTCTCAACCAACCCCATATCCATTGAGCAGAAGGAGGCCCTGGACATACCTGATGCCATAAGTCTCGAAGAGAGTTCCCCTGAGATATATGATGAACTTCTGTCTCAGGCAAAGATGATGATTTATGAGCGCAAGTGGACACCCCAGGAGATAGAGTTTACCTTTGAGGGGCCTCACCGGGATGAACTGTATATCCTTCAGAGCAGGGACATGACAACCAAGAAACGCGGCTCAGTGAAGGTGTTCATACCTGCACCTGAGCTTGATGCCTCATTCCTCGGAAGGGGCATAGGCGTGGGAGGCGGCGCGCTTTCCGGCAAAGCTGTTTTCACACTTGACGAGATTAATCATATGAGGGATAAAGAACCCGATACCAAGCTGATTCTTATCAGGTCAGCAACAGTGCCTGACGATATTGTGGAAATTTCTGCTGCCGATGGTCTGCTTACCGCAAAGGGAGGCCAGACCTCGCACGCTGCCATTGTTGCGTTCAGACTTGACAAGGCATGTGTGGTTGGATGTGAGCAACTCATGGTACTTGAACAGAAGGGGGTTGCAACCATTCAGGGCCAGACCATTAATTCCGGGGACTGGGTAAGTATTGATGGAAGGAACGGCTCTGTTTATCTTGGAGAACATCCGGTAAAGATTGAACAGGAGAGCTCGTTGATTTAGACTCGGATCAATTCAATCTCAATTCAGGTAAAATTTGTGTAATGGTGCGTACAGGTTTTGCATCTTCACGTTAACTTTTCAAATGGAGGAGTTTCTGTTATGGCAAATGAGACATGTCCCATGAAGCTTGGAATAAACGGGCTTGGCAGGATCGGAAAACTCAGCGTGTGGCATCATGTAAGCCGCAAGTCTTTTTCTGAGATCGTGGTGAATGTAGGGCGTGAGATAGGTCAGGGCTTGCAGGATATAGCAGCCTCCATTGATCGTGACAGCACTTACGGGCGTCTCGGAGCATATCTGTACGGTCACAAGTGTCCAAGAGTCATTGAAAATCTCAATGATGCCCAGGGCACCATGACAATTGACGGCGTGCCTGTGAAGATTCTCAGAGAGAGCCGTGACCCGCGGGGTATTGCCTGGGCGGAAAATGACGTAAGGCTTGTGGTTGATACAACTGGCGTATTCAGGGACCCTACTGCGCCTGCCGATGCCCCGAGGGGAAGCCTTCGCGGTCACTTGGATGCCGGGGCATCCAAGGTTATCCTGTCCGCGCCGTTCAAGATTTCAGACAAGGCCGCTGATATGCCTGATGATGCAGTAACCACTGTTATGGGCATCAATGAAGATGACTATATCCCTGACAGGCATGTACTCGTCTCTTCCGCGTCATGTTCCACCACCTGTCTGGCCTACATGGTAAAGCCGCTTCTTGATTACTTCGGGTCTCACAGAATACTCTCCGCCGCAATGGTCACTGTGCATGCCGCCACTGGTAGTCAGGTGGTGCTTGACAGGCTTCCAAAGGCAGGGGCCAAGGATCTTCGCAAGAACCGCAGTATTCTGAATAATATCATTCTCACCACTACAGGCGCGGCAAAGGCCCTTGGCCTTGTCATACCTGAGATGAAAGGTATTGGTTTCCTTGCCGAATCAGTGAGAATTCCAACCAGCACAGGCTCCCTGATTATACTCAATCTGACTATTCAGGATGAGAGTATTGAGACCCCTATTAATCGCTCGCTCATTAACGGCATATATCAGAAGGCGGCTGATGGCCCCATGTCTGATCATCTCATCTACACTGAAGAGCAGAATGTGTCCGGTGATATCATAGGCATGCCTGCTGCTGCAGCCATTATAGAGGGGACTGAGACCCATACGAGGACATCTGCCATCCATGTTGATCCTGCCATGGCGTGTAAGGCCCTTGGTGAACAACCGGATCAGATAGTCTGTTCAGAGATCACCGTGCCGGTTACAAATGTTGTGGTGTACGGCTGGTATGATAATGAGCTTGGAAGCTATACCATAATGCTTGGTGACAGGATTGTATCCATTGCGGAGTCAATGCTCTGATGGGGGCGCCGTTTGTTCCAATATTATAACGTGACCCCGGCTATGTAACTTTTTGAGACTGGTTCTGAAACTGTATGAGGTCTCCCGTATGTTATATGCAGGTTTTCTCGCAGACCTGAGAAAGGAGAGCTGCCATGATAAGATTCATTGATGAACTCCAGTTGAAATCACGTGTTGTTATCATGCGTGTAGATTTCAATGTTCCGTTGGATAAAGAGTGCAATATTACTGATGACAATCGTATCCAGGCAGCCATGCCTACAGTAAGGTATGCACTTGATGCCGGGGCAAGGCTACTGCTTTGCTCCCACCTTGGAAGACCCAAGGGAAAGCGCGTGGATAAGTTCAGCCTGGCCCCTGTTGCCAGGCGCCTGTCAGAAATTCTGAGTTTTGAGGTACCTCTTGCCCCTGACTGCATTGGCGGTGAGACTGCAAGAATGGCCGCAGAGGTAGAGGACGGCAGGTGTCTCATGCTGGAAAATCTCAGGTATCACAGCGGTGAGACAGACAATGACCCTGAATTTGCCGCAAGACTCGCCGAGCTTGCAGAGGTTTATGTGAATGATGCCTTTGCCGTGTCCCACAGGGCCCATGCCTCTGTAGTAGGTATTCCTGCCCTTTTGAAGGAGTGCGCAGGCGGTTTTTTAATGAAGTCCGAGATTACCTATTTCAACAAGGCCATGAAAGACCCTGAACGCCCGCTTGTGGCTATTCTTGGCGGGGCAAAGGTTTCAAGCAAGCTGGGGGCCATTGAGAATATACTGCCCAGGGTTGATGCGCTTGTTATTGGCGGCGCCATGGCAAATACCTTCCTTCTATCCAACGGATACAGTGTAGGTAAATCACTTACAGAGCCTGACCTGGTGGAGACTGCAAAAAAAATCATTAAGGATGCTGAGAGCAGAGGTGTCAAGTTCCTGCTGCCAGTTGATGCTGTCACAGCGCCTGAGTTCAGCGAAGATGCTCCAGTTTCAACCGTAACTGTTGGTTCTGTGCCTAAGGACAGCATGATTCTTGATATAGGGCCTGAAACACTGAAACTTTACTGCAGTGCCCTTGAGGGTGCTGGAACCATAGTGTGGAACGGCCCCATGGGCGCATTTGAGATGAAGCCGTTCAGTACAGGCACAATGGAGCTTGCACACGCAGTGGGCAGGAGTTCTGCTCTGAGTATCATTGGGGGAGGGGATACTGATCTTGCCGTTCACATGGCAGGGGAGAAGGATAATGTTTCCTACATGTCCACAGGCGGCGGGGCCTTTTTAAGCCTTCTTGAGGGCAAGACCCTTCCAGGTTTTGAGGCCCTGGAGAAATGCGGGGCGTGATTGTGTGGGGGTGGATATTTTTCGCCCCTGCGTCTTAAACTTTCACGGTAACCGCCATTCCCTGGCCGAGCACAACGAACAATGAAAATACTCTCTTGCTGCACGTGACATTGTATGAGCACAAGGGAAGCAGGAGCTTCCGGTTCATAGTCCCCAAACTGGAGTTTGGGAACCAGCAAATAACAGCTTCTTTTACTTTGAGCCTTGAGCTTTCAGCTTTGAGCTATTTTCGGATAAACTGCTCACCCCCCTCAAGGATGAATTCCCATAACGGAAAGTCGCTTTTCACACAACAATTTTTATCTTAACGAGTTCACCACCATGCCGGTCAGTATCTTTGGATAGAAAAAGGTTGATTTGTGCGGCATGGTAAGGCCCTGATCTGCAATATCCAGCACATGGTGCACAGGGGTAGGGCGCATGTAGAAGAGCATCTGATCATCGGCAAGGTTGTTCAAGGCATCAACCGGGTCTGCTGAAAATTTTACATTACGCTCTTCTGTTTCGCTGTCAAACCCCAGTATATTTCTCAGAATTACATCTTCTATCAGTACCACATCAAGCTGCCGGAGTGGTTGCGGTATGTGGGGTGAATATGAAGAAGATTCCTTTTCTTTTTTAAGACGCCATATTTCAGCGCTGTCACCAGCAATGACCCCTGTGGCAAGATGGCCGTCACATGCCTCCA
>WFRQ01000312.1 GCA_015486425.1 Deltaproteobacteria bacterium
GCCTGCCTGCCTGAGTACCTCAATGTCCCTTGCGTCCCCATGGACGGTGACAACCCCGCAGCCCGCATATATGGCCTCACACTTTTCCCTGTCAATGTCTATTACAACAACGTCATGTCTGTGGTCGGCAAGTTCCCTGGCCAGAGTAGAGCCAGCAATGCCCCCGCCTGCGATAATTATGTACATAATATTTTGTCAGCCTCTGTTTAAGGTGCGAATGCCCCGGTATCACTCACCTGACTTGAGCGTTTCAAAGAATTGCTGATTTGCAGCATATCTGACAATGGCTCAATCCAGGACCCTGTTTTTACCAGTCGTAAATTATCTCCCACTCTGTGGAGAAGGGTTGACTGGAAGGGGTGAATGTAATGTACTGGGTGTCACCTTTCCCCTGGCTGGTACTCCTCTGCTCGTTCCACAGCCGCAGCTCAATGGCCGGTACTGCTACACCCTCAGACCCTTCAAGCCAGAACTCCCTTTCCTCTATTACCTTCCACAGGGTACCGTCACGCCTGTCCCTGACCCTTTCGCCAACTCTTGGGAGTTCCAGTTTCTGTCTGAGGTCTTTGAACTTGTAGGGAGATTTTTCACCGTAGTCCAGTACCTTTTCTCCCATGATCATGATCCCTATTGCGCCAAGAGGAGCGGTGAGAAGGATTGACAGCACTGCAACAGCAAGAATCAGGTCACCTGACGCCACTCCATAGGCAAGGGGAACCGCGCCGATTGCAGCCTGCACGGTGGCCTTTGGTATGTAGGAAATTATGCAGAATATCTTTTCCTTCATGGTAAAGGGCGTGCCAATAAGGCTTATGTATGTCCCAATGCTCCTGAAAACAAGACCTGCGAGAATTACAATAGAGCCTGCAAACCCTGCATCCCACGCCACGTGAATGTTAACCTGGGCGCCTACAAGTACAAAGAGCAGCAGCTCAGCGAAGACCCAGAGCTTTTTAAGCTTCTGAGACATTATATGTGCAATAGGTTCGGATTTCTCGAGTATTATGAAACCAATTGCCATGACGCCGAGAAGGCTTGCAATGGGCACAGTGCCCTCCAGCTTTTTTTCAATCCATGTGAGTACAATGGAAACGCCAAGCACTATGAGGGTGCGTTTTGGTGGCCGCCAGTCGTATTTTTCAAACAGGCGCCATAGTATGTAGCCGGGAATCAGGCCAATCAGTATGCCGAGGGTAATGGATACGGGAATTTCTCCGAGTTTGGCCCAGACATTGACATCACCACCACCGTACATACCGAGGAAGATGGTGAACAGGACTATGACGAATACATCATCAATACTTGAGGCTGCCAGTATCAGGGTGGGAATTCCCTTTTTGGCCCCCCGTCCCCTGTCCATGAAATCTATCATCAGGGGCACGACCACTGCCGGAGACACGGCGCCGAGTATTGCGCCGAGTATGGCCGAATCAAGCAGGGAGAGTCCAAGCAGAGGAGGAGCCACCAGCATTATGCCTGCAATTTCAAACATCGCAGGCACTCCACTCATCAAAAGTGCAGTTTTCCCTACCCTGTTCAGGGTATCGCGTCTCAGTTCAAAGCCTGCCCTGAGCAGTATGACAATCAGGGCGATTTTGCGGAAATCCCCGGAGACATCCATCATCTCAGGCTTCAGAAGCCCCATGACATAGGGCCCTGCGATGATACCCACAAGCAGCATGCCCACAAGACCGGGGAGTTTTATCTTCTTGAAGATATAATCACCGGCAAGACCGAACAAAATTATGACAGCGATACTGAAATCCACTATGAATCTCCTTTCAGGATGTGATGGCGCATAATACACCTCCATCAGGATTTTGCATGGTCTTGCGTGAAAATGTGAGGAGTAGCGTACGGCGTAAAAATTGTTGAGTGGAAAACGACTTTCCGTTATGGGAATTCATCCTTGAGGGGGGTGAGCAGTTACCTGTCGGGAATGCGTACAACTCAGGGCCCTGGGATACGGATCAGTCTGCTGAACAGACATGCCAGCGGAATTATTTCAAGTCTGCCAGCCAGCATTCCTGCAGTGTATGTGAGCTTGACCATCCAGTGCATGGTGGCCATCTGGTGAACTGAAAAATAGAATGGACCCATATTACCCATCGCAGAAGCCATGCCTGAGAATGACTGCCAGGGGTCCAGGTCTGAAAATACCGCTGTAATTGCAGCGCCCACACAGATGAGTATTGCCCATATCCAGAGAAGAGAGGCGATCTGCTGTACCTCTGAGTCAGGTATGATGCGTCCGGAGGTTACCACAGGTATTACTGCCCTGGCAGGGCTGAGTATGCGTTTTATGTGTGTCTGAAAGGCCCTGGCAAGAATTCCGAAGCGCATGACCTTTATGCCTCCTGCAGTGGAGCCTACACAACCGCCTATAACCATGAGAATCATAAAAATCTGTCTGCTCACCGCGTGGAAAGAGGGAGAGTTGATATCCCTGGTAAGGTAGCCTGTGCTTGTAAGCAGAGAGGCGGTCTGAAAGAGGGCGGAGCGAAACACTTCATGAACCTGATGCAGGGAGGGGATGGCAGTAATGCTGATTCGGTTGAAGTGGTCCAGACAGATAATCAGCACTGAACCCCACAGGATTCCCCAGTACCATTTCATTTCAAAGTCTGAAAACAGCGCCCGTGTCCTTCCGGTTAGTACCTTGTAGTGCACCAGAAAATTGATACCGCCTGCAAGCATCATGGCAGTGACCGCATACTCCAGGGCCTCGGCATGGGGAATATTGTGTGCCGCATAATATCCAAGACTCGCATCGTGTGTGGAAAATCCGCCGGTGGATATGCATGTCAGGGAGTGATTGATGGCATCGAAAATGTCCATGCCTGCCGCACTGAACATTATAAAGGAGAGAATGGTGAACAGCGAATAGATGGCCCAGAGTATCTTGAGTGTATTGAAAATGCCGGGGACAGGCCTTGAGATGTTGATCTTGTGCCCCTCTGCGCTGAACAGGGCAGCAGCGGCGCTGCCTCCCCTGAAGCTTACCGCAAGAAAAAATGTCAGTATGCCCAGGCCGCCAAGCCACTGGGTAAGAGAGCGCCAGAAGAGAACGCTTCTCGGCATGGTGTCAAGACCTTCAAATACTGTAATGCCTGTGGTTGTAAAGCCGCTGGTTGCTTCAAAAAATGCATCTATAAACCCCTTGTGAAGCCCGGTCATAAAGGGAATTGCGCCTGCCATGGCACATATGATCCAGCCCAGTGCAGTAATGATCATTGCCCCGTGAAGAGAGGGTGTGCGGAATGTTGTGCTCTTCTGTATCACAAGGCCCAGCAGGAAGCATCCTGCCGCAGGATATGTGAAAACCGTGGAGTCTATGCCATGACCGGTGCTGTCGCTGTAAATCCACCAGGGAATCAGCGGAATGAGCATCACTATGCCCAGCACTGAGAGAAGAGCGCCTATGTAATTGAGGATGCATTCTCCCTCTGTACCGGATATGCCCCTACGTAATGCTGTCATGGTGTTTTACGTGCAACGTTTTGGAAAATGATTTATACGCATATATCGTAGGGGCGACCCTTGCGGTCGCCCTGTGGTCGCCCCTACCGATTTTCAAGGGCCTGGGCCACATCAAGGATTGCCTTTACATAGGGTTTGCTGTGATTGTAGTGATAGACCACCTTCTCCCGGGCCTTGCGGCTGAGGCCGGGCTTCCATCCGTAATGACAAAGATAGTTGGCCATGCTGCCGCAGGCATCAGGCTTTTCAAACAGGTCAATCCTTCCGTCGTTGTCAAAATCAACACCGAATTTAAGCGCATTTGTAGGCATGAACTGGCAGAGTCCTATTGCCCCGAATATGGACCCTTTCAGTGTAAACAAATCCATGCTGTTTTCTCTGCAGTAGGTAAAAAGAGCACGCAGCTCTTTGTAAGCCCAGTCAGATTTTTTCTCCAGAGTCCTTCGGGCCTTTGCCGCATCAGGTCCCTTGAGATATCGCGGCGGGAGCCACTTTTTAACTGCCTCCCAGTCGCTTCCAAGTGCCATGCTTGACAGAATATTTATCGCAGGGCCTGCGCCAAGATATGCTCCGAGGTCAGTTTCAACCAGCAGAATTGCCACTTCAAGCTCACCAGGCACGCCAAAACGCTCCTCAACACTGTTAAAAAGGGCCTGGTTTTCCCTGAGATATTTATGCGCCCTGTTGAGCCTCTGCGGTTTGAGGAATTTTTTATAATCCAGCTTGTACTCGTTATGGGTCACCTTTCTCGGCATGACCCTGGGGTTGAATTTTACAGACGGGCTTGAATAGACACGCTGCACAAAACCTGGGTCCTCTCCATCTTTGACAAGCCTTTCCGCAAGGGGTTTCCACACGTCCGGGATATGGACCGTATCGGCCCTTGATGTCTGATGCCAGGGGTTTGCGGCAATACATAAAATTATTACCGTGGCCTGAATAATTACTGCATGCAAAAAATGCGTTACTCTGAGTATTTTCATTTCTCTCCTAATCCTGGAACATCCTTCCCAGTCCGCCAAGCACAGAGCCTTCCCCCTTAGTGCTGTAACCGGCATTATTCTGCGGCGCTGCCCTGTGCAGTCTGCCTGCAAGCCTTGAAAACGGCAGTGACTGAAGCCATACATGGCCCGGGCCTGTAAGTGTTGCAAAGAAAAAACCTTCGCCTCCAAACACCGCTGATTTCACATCCCCTACAAATTCAATATCATAGTTTACCGAGCGGGTCAGGGCTACCAGGCACCCTGTATCCACCCTGATGGTATCTCCATGGCCAAGCTCTTTCTGCACAATGGTTCCTCCGGCATGCACAAAGGCAAGACCGTCCCCTTCGAGCTTCTGCATTATAAAACCCTCGCCTCCAAACAGGGCTGTCCCGATCTTTTTCTGAAAGGCCACGCCTATGGAGACCCCCTTTGCGCAGCATAGGAACGCATCCTTCTGGCATATTATTGTGTTGTCATAATCTTTCAGGTTCAGGGGAATTATCTTGCCTGGATATGGTGCGCTGAATGCCACCTTGCCCTTGCCTGCGCCAGTATGGGTAAAAACCGTACAGAAAAGGCTCTCGCCGGTTATCAGGCGTTTCCCAGCCCCTATCAGCTTGTCAAATATGCCGCCTGCCTGGGACTGGGCGCTTCCATCGCCGAAAACAGTCTGCATCTCTATGCCGTTGGTCATGTACATCATTGCCCCAGCCTCTGCAACAGCGCTTTCTCCAGGGTCAAGCTCTATTTCCACAAACTGCATCTCGTGGCCGAAAATTTCGTAATCTATCTCATGGGCATGGGCCAGTGTGGCAGTGGGAGGCGGAGGAGCCATGCTGTTAGATGGCGAAGATGAGGTAAGCCCTGCCTGTGAGGCAGAAACCCAGTCCTGCATACCCTCGCGCCACACAAGGGTGTCAGGTGACAGGGCCCCTGACATGAGCTGCTGTCTGATCTGTGACTCAGGGTATGGTCCCTGAGACTGCCCGTTAACAGCTATGAACCAGTTATAATCCATTATGACCTCCTTAAATATTTTTCGTATGCTCCGGTGTTGCTGGTACCCACTCCAGTTAGGGAGCGAGCTGAAATCCAACCATCGCTCAAGCATTGTTGCAGTTATTTACTCTTCCCTAATTTGAGCGATTGTTCGGATTTGCTGCATATCCGCGAAAGAGGAATTCCCATTATAGTCGGCTATATGGGGGTTCCGATGACAAAGGA
>WFRQ01000313.1 GCA_015486425.1 Deltaproteobacteria bacterium
AAACCATCTTCACCCTGGATCCTTGCGGCCTTGACAGGGGGTTCGGTTACAACATCCTGAATAATGGAACCCACAATCCCCTTATCTGTTTGAACATTTACAAGAAACAACTGGTCATACCTTACCTTACCGTCATCCACCATATCCAGCATGGCCATTACACGATTAATTCTGCCAGAGCCAGTGAGCCCTGCAAAGTGCTGCCAAATATTGGTTGCATGGGAGTGTTCACCACCTGCCCCGCCTCCTCTCTGTGAAAATCCCAGGTAGCTGTCCTCAGGCCCTGACAGCCAGGGGTGCGCTCCGAATATCCCGCCCCAGTATTCACGGAATGCGGAAGATATAGTAATGGTTTTGCCCACCATGCCTTCCCTGATAATTTCTTCGGCCCTGAGGCTATGGGGTGTCAAGGTATGATTGTACCCAACGGCAACAAACGTACCTGTCTCTTTCTGGAGTTTGACCAGCTTATTGGCATCTTCAAGTGATGGGGTACATACAGGTTTTTCAATTAGAAGCACCCTGGGAGGTTTTCGTCTAAGCTCCTCACATGCAATAGTCATGTGTGAGTCCGGAGGAGTGCCAATGATAACAAGGTCAAAATCCTCGTTTTCAAATTCATTTGGCGCGGCAAGTCTTATCTCTCCGTCCCATTTCCCGTAACGTGATGGATATATCTCTGCCCGGGTGCGCTCCATCGCATCCCGGTCTATATCGCACATGGCGACATGCCAACCCTTGGTGCGGCATGCATAGGCCAGATGATTTCCAATGGAACCAGCACCGAAAATTTTCACTTTATACATTTTTAACTTCTCCACCGAATTTAGTCTAAGTTTTCAACTCTATATGGAAAATATGTTTTTGAAGTTGACCTACGCGCACGCCAGTAAAACGTCCCCCAAGCAGTTTGCCAAAATGTTTAATCTTTGAAGAAATTTCTTCCTCAGTGGTGCCTGGAAACCTGTGATCATGGTACCTGATATTGTTGCGATGACCTGGACGATGCATGTTTATCTTTTTGCGCATTGTCCTGACCCTGTTCCTCAGCCACCCTTTGCAAAGGCTGGTAGGTGAACCTGCTTCCGGCTTTTTCCCCAGATAACCTGCATCAACCAGCACATCTACAATGCGTTCACTTGCCAGAGTGCCATCCAGAGCAGCGATATGCCTATCCAGAATGCTTCGCCTGTCTTTCAGGGGAAGCGGCCCCAATGTACCATTCATGACCTGTTCAGAAATATCACATAGCTCTTTTTTAGAAAATGCCCTGTGACTAACAGCGTTAGGTAGATCATCATCATACCGCGGATCAACAACCGGCTGGTAAGCAATACACGGGGTATCCAGCACTGCTGCCTCCACCATGGTGGTACACCCATTGGCAATTAAAAGTTCTGTAGCCATTAACCACGGGGTAACAGTATCCTCATTTATCACTTTTATATTATTGTGCTTTTGTGCTACCTCTATCCATGGTTCATGATTTTCTGCAGGATGGGGCCGCACGATAATATTATGGTGTGGCAATGTGTTTGCCAGCAGTGGCAACATTTTTTTAAATTCCGTGAAAAGCCTCTCCTTTAATCTACCCTTGCCCACATCGAATGTTTCGTGGTTTTCTGCACCAGCCGCTCTTACTGCTTTTTTCAGTTCACTCAGATGCTGAAAAAAATGATTAACTTTGCTGAAATTGGTGTTGATAAGGATAAACCTGCCAAAGCGTTTTTTCAGGTCAGATGCCTTGTGCTGATAAAATTTACGAAGTTCCTTGCGTAGAAGGTCAATTCTGGAATTGCCAGTGATATGGATGGGGACTCCTGAGTATCCCGGGTATTCCCTGAGCCAGCGCGCATCATCTTCGCCCCATGCCAGCAGGTGTGAAACCATTGACATGGTAACGGGTGAGAGACGCCATCTCCAGTATTCCTCGTCAGGCCATCTGACCAACCCCTCTTCGTCCCATGCGACAATCTCATATCCCAACTGTTTTAAAATTGAGAACATTTTGATGCTGAGTTTGCGCATGCTTTTTGCCATATAGATGCCTCGGGGTATTCTGTCCACATAAAAATGTAAAAAGGCCCTTGAACCCATTATTACGGGGAAACCTCTTTCGGCTGCAACGGCCGCAAGTAGAATTTTGGCATCGAGTTCCCTTACTTGATTTTCTACGGGCAGGATTATTGTTGATGGTTTTAAATTCATTTAACCTGAAAAATAAGTTCAGACCATGCTGCTGTAAAGTCAATTCTTTAAATCTGTCTTTGACCAATGTTTGAGTTCTTCCCATCTCTGCTTGAATATTGCGTACAGTTTATGCGAAGAAGATATAACTCCTATTTCCTGATTGCGAAGTAAAGATTTCGAAGTCCAGTTAAAACTTCCAAATATAACCCATTTTCTACTGCCCTGTCTGATAAGCATAAATTTATCATGCATGGGCATTTCTCTTTTTAAGCCAATACGAAGTAATTGTATGCCTGCCTGTTTAAATCTGTTTTCAACATCAGAAGGAACCCGACGAGTAGTAGTCTCTGATAGCACTTTGACATTACAGCCTTTACGAGCCAGTCCAAGCAACATATTCACCGCATAACTTCCCTTGATATGCGAAGCAGCTATCAGGCACTCTGAATCAGACGCAAGTCGTTTTAAAAGACTGCGCACAGGAAGTGGCATAATACGAGGGAGAAAGAAAAGTTTTGTATCATGACATAATATAGTCATGTTCTGGTGCATTGTCAGTGGAAGCCATAATCTTGTCCCTGTTTTATGTATCTGGTCTGCATGTTCCGCAAGTTTTTTGACAAGTTCAGGCACTCTAATATTTACAAGAAAATTGAAGCCTCTGTACTGATCTCCAATCTCCTGCAATATTTCCGGATGTTCTTCAGGGTCATCACCGGACGGATTAAAAGACCCGATAAAGGCATGGGGATATGGATGTGAAAAATAGTATAGCTTCGTGTGTAGCCTGAACAAACGGCCGATTGGCATGACAATTCTTAAGCCGCCATTTATACCCTCCGATCCCTCAAACATTGAAATAATCTCTCTGTTTGCCCACCGAGTTCTAGGCCTGCCATCAAGTGCCACCTTGACATTAACTCCCCTGCGTCTGGCATTTATCAGAGCCTTTGCAAGACGTCTGTCTCTGAAATAATAAGTTGCCCAGTATATTGAGCCTCCATTGGGCACCATTTCTATGTGTTCCTCAAGCAGATCTCTCAAAATTCCGGCAGGCCTGCTGCCACCTCCCCAAAAAACATCATTGTGGCTCCACTCAATTGGTAACTTACAATTGTCTTGTATAGCTGATGTGCCTGGCATTGAGAATTAATGGACGACTATCATTTTTCGCTAAACTTTCATGTTGCACTGACCAGCCTGTGCACCCCCCTATCACGAAAAATACAAGCGAAGGCGCGGTGTATTTTCACAGTAATTCATGGTTTTAAACGTCTAAGAGTACCACGTTCCAGCAGGAACCCACGTTCTGCCGCATCAATCAGTGCATTGTGGTGTGAAATGGCAATAATTGTAAGTTCACCCGTCAAATTTTGGAGAGTTTCACATATCTCCTTTTCACTTTTTGAATCCAGGGAGCTTGTAGCCTCGTCGAGAATCAGGAGTTCCGGTCTGTGAACCAGTGCTCTTGCAATTGTTATCCTCTGTCTCTGTCCGCCTGAGAGCATACTACCTCTTTCACCAGTAACAG
>WFRQ01000314.1 GCA_015486425.1 Deltaproteobacteria bacterium
CGGAGCTCTCATCACTCCCTTACGGGCTGTCCAAAAATAATTTCCCGATTTCCGGCTTTATCTTTATCATGTAGCGCACCGATCGGATCCGCCCGTCAGGGGTATATTTGAAGCAGGACCTAACCCGCTGGTTCCCAAACTCCAGTTTGGGAACGTACAATCGGAAGCTCCAGCTTCCAGGCAATACCAGTTATGCTACGCAGCCGGTATTAAAAGGAATGAAGCAGGAGCTTCTGGCCACAGGGTGCCCAAACAGGAGTTTGGGCACCAGCACGAAAGCTGAAAGCAAAATAAGGTATGATTGTTTGCTTTGAACTTCAGACTTTGAGCTACACTTAACCATGAAAAAAAACGGGCAGGGTACCTTTTGATACCCTGCCCGTTTTGGACGTTATCTTTCTGCCGCTATTGATTCATCAATCAGAGAGGCTTTATCTGGACACGCCTGTTTTTGGCCCTGCCTTCTTCAGTATCATTGCCTGCTACCGGATCAGCCTCGCCTACGCCCACTACGGTCATGCGGTCAGCGCTGATGCCGTGTGAAGCAAGGTAGTCGGCAACTGCCTGTGCACGTTTCTGTGAAAGCTGCATGTTATATTCTTCAGGTCCGATGGAATCGGTATGGCCCTGTATCTCCACCCTGAGACTCGGGTTGTCCCTCAGAATTTCTGCCACGCGCTCAAGCAGCGGGTAGTACTCGGGTTTTACCACGGCACTGTCAAAGTCAAAACGCAGTCCCTTGACAATCCAGCAGCCAACGCTGTTTACGTCTGCTCCCCTCGGAGTGTTGGGACACTGGTCAGCCGAATCAAGGATGCCGTCACCATCGCTGTCGAGCGGTTCCGGGCATGGTGCCGGAGGAGGAACAGGCACTGCAGGGCAAAGGGCCTTTGCCTTTGCCATTGCATCGCGAGCCATATCAAGGGCCTCCTGGCATTTACACTTCCTGTAAAGAGCAACTGCCTCCTTGTGGGCTCTCATGGCTTCCTTGAATTCTTCGGGGCACTGTTTATCAAGTTTATTGGTCTTTGCCTCGTTCAGTATCTGCCTTGTAGCTGTAAGCTCGTTGTTGGCCTGCATGCCGGGGCCTGCACAACCTGCAAGCAGAAGCGCGGCAAGTACCAGAATAATTCCTGAAATTCTCATCTTAAAACTCTCCTTTCCTGTAAAAGTAATGTAATTGAATAAATTTTTAGTTTTAAATTTGTTGTAATTCTGCACGGATACCACCATATGCAGACAACATTCCCACATTTCTGACAGGCTGGCTGGAAGATTTACACCCTGTCCCTGAACAAACTTCAATTATTCTAAACGTTATTGTTGTCAAATGTCAATGCTAAAACAGGCTAAACTTTCATGTTGCACCACCTGTTATGTGCAACACCCTATGAGCAGATATGTGTTGTATGAAAAGCGTCTTGCCGTTACCCGCTGGTTCCCAAACTCCAGTTTGGGAACGTACACCCGGAAGCTCCAGCTTCCACACAGGGACAGGTGACCCACCCTGCAGGTATCAATAAGGAAAGAAGAAGCAGGAGCTTCAGACCAATGGGTACCCAAACTGGAGTTTGGGCACCAGCAAAACGTGTTTTGTGGTAAAGGGCCGGATATGAGCGGGTGCTCTGTTTATGGCTCATACAGGAACACAGGCAGTCAGGTATGATTCTATTCTATCCTGAATCGCTGCTTTCAAGACTAAATTCCCTGCTGCACGGCGGTGATACGCTTGGCATCTGCTCGTATTGCGTCTATAGTAGCTTCAATGAGTAGAAAAAAGAGAAAAACAGACAGTACCTCGCAACGTCAGAAGTCATCTTCAAGGCGTCGTGGCGGAAAAAGAAAATCATCTCAGGGCAGAAAGTATCCAAAAGTTACTGAAGAACTTGTCCTGTCCATTCTCACTGAGGCAGGCCATCCGCTTTATCTGCGGGAAATAGTCCATCTTTCCCATGTTCCCCCAAATCTGAAGGACAAAGTGCGCCATATTACAGCCCGCCTTCTGGACAGCGGAAAGATCGTGCTGCTCAAGGGAAACCGTTACGGGCTTGTGGAAAAGATGCAGCTTGTGCGTGGAAAGCTCTCAATGCATCCGGACGGCTTCGGCTTTGTTACCCCTGAGGACCCGGCAAAGGACAGTTCCGGCCAGGAGATAAAGGATATCTTCATTCCACCGCGCCGAGTCAAGGGCGCAGTGCATGGTGATACAGTGCTGGTTCGCATTGACAAATTTGCGAAAAAGGGGCCTGAAGGGACCATTCTCAGGGTAATCAGTCATGGCGTCACGGAAATAGCAGGCACATTCCGGCAGGGACACTCTGTGGCCGTGGTAATCCCGGACAATGATCGCCTCCTCTTTGAGGTTATAATAGCCCAGGGCAACACTGCAGGGGCCCGTGACGGGGATATGGTTGTTGCCAGAATAGATCATTTCCCTGAACAGGGCAGGAACCCTGAGGGAAGTGTGGTCAGGGTGCTGGGAAATCCTGAGGACATGGAGGTCCAGACCCAGGTTGTACTCATGAAGTACGACCTTCCTCTTGAATTTCCAGAAGAGGCCCTGCACGATACAGAGGCGCTTCCTGACAGGGTTATTGATGAAGACCTGAGAGGAAGGAGGGACCTGAGAAGTCTGCCCCTTGTCACGATTGACGGTGTAAAGGCGAGAGATTTTGACGATGCAGTGCATGTAAAAAAGACCCGCAGCGGCTATGTACTCACGGTCGCCATTGCAGATGTGAGCCATTACGTGCAGAGAAAGTCACACCTTGACAGCTCTGCCTATGAACGTGGCACAAGCGTCTATTTTCCCGGCTCTGTTATACCAATGCTTCCAGAGGCCCTTTCAAATAACCTGTGCAGCCTTGTCCCTGACGAGGACCGCCTGGTCATGGTGGCACGCATCTATTTCAGTCTGTCAGGAAAGGTAAAGAAAAGCACCTTTTTCAAGGCAGTAATGCGAAGTCACAGGAGATTCACGTACGAAGAGGTGCAGGATATCCTGGATTTCGGAAAGGATGTCCGTTCAGCGAAAAAGACACCCCGGTCCCTGATCCGCATGGTGCATTGCATGGAGGAGCTGGCAGGCCTGCTTGGGGAACAGCGCCGCGCAAGGGGCAGCATTGATTTTGATCTTCCTGAGTCAGAACTGGTTCTGGGTCTGCAGGGGCGTATCGAAGAGATCGTAAGGCGCGAGCGTAAGACCTCTCACCGTCTCATAGAGGAATTCATGATTGCGGCAAACGAGGCTGTGGCGCGTTTTTTTGAAGAGCGCTCAGTCCCGGCACTTTACCGCATACACGAAGTCCCTGAGCAGGAGAAGATATCGGATTTTGTTGATTTTGCCCGAACCCTGGGGCTGAATATCAAGATGCCAGGGAAGATAACCCCTGAATGGTGCCAGGGCGTACTGGAAATGGCCTCAGGGACACCGCAGGAGTATATAATCAATACCATGCTGCTGCGGACCATGAGGCAGGCCGTGTATTCTGCCACCAACCTGGGGCACTTCGGCCTTGCATCCACTGCCTATCTGCACTTTACCTCTCCAATCAGGCGATATCCGGATCTCATTGTCCACCGGATACTCAAGGGTAATCTGCGAAAGGTGCGGAAGCGGCCGGTTTATACAGAAGAGCAGCTTGCAGAGGCAGGCTCCACCCTGTCCAAAAGGGAACGTGTGGCAATGGAGGCTGAATGGGAACTGCTGGACAGGCTCAAGGTCCGTTACATGGCAGAGCACATAGGAGAGGAGTTTGAAGGTGTAATCTCAGGGACTGCGGCGTTCGGATTTTTTGTGGAACTTTCTGAAATACTCATCAGCGGGGTGGTGAGACTTGTTGATCTCGCAGATGACTACTACGAGTTTGACAGAAAGAGACATCAGCTCACAGGCAAAAAGACAGGCAGGGTATTCAGGCTCGGGCAGCCGGTAAAGGTCCGGGTCAAGGACGTGAATATTGCCAGACGCCAGATAAATTTCGAGATAGTTTCCGGGTAGATGGGGTACCAGTGCATAACTTCTCACCTAAATTGAGCGTTTCAAAATGTGGAAAATTATTTTTTCAATAAAATTAAAAGGAGTTATATCGATTATAGCTTTCCAATTTTGAAACCCTTCGGGATTGCCGTCTTCACCGCATCTCCTTTGTCATCGGAACCCCCATATAGCCGACTA
>WFRQ01000315.1 GCA_015486425.1 Deltaproteobacteria bacterium
GCCTGCCCATAATAGTTGTAATAAACAAAATTGACAAGCCAGCGGCCAGAAGCCACTGGGCCGTTGACGAGGTCTTTGACCTGTTTGCAAAACTGGACGCGCCAGACCACATACTGGATTTCCCGGTGATTTACTGCTCTGCCAAGGGAGGATATGCCAGGGTTGAGCCGGAACATGAAGGCGGCACAATGGAACCTCTGATGGACATGATTATCAGGCACATTCCGCCACCAGAGGGGGATGCCTCTTCGCCCCTGCAGATGCAGGTCAGCACGCTTGATTACTCTCCCTATCTCGGTCGCCTCGGCATTGGCAAGGTTACAAACGGCACCATGCGTATAAACCGCGATGTTGCTGTGGTTCTCAGGGACGGCTCGGTTGTAAAGACACGGGTTTCAAAACTTTTCAAGTTCGCTGGAAATGCCCAGGTACCTGCAGAAGAGGCAGGCCCTGGTGAGATAGTGGCCGTAGCAGGGCTTGATGACATCACTGTAGGGGTCACATTTACTGACCCTGATGACCCGAGCCCGCTGCCGCTTATTGAGATTGACCCGCCCACCATCTCAATGAACTTTATTCCCAATGATTCACCTTTTGCAGGAAAAGAAGGAAAATTCGTCACATCCCGCCATCTTGAGGAGCGTCTCCGGCGTGAAACCCTTGGAGATGTTGCCCTGAAGGTGGAAGAACTCTCTGATGCAGTTGGATTCAAGGTATCCGGCAGGGGTGAGCTGCATCTTTCCATACTTATTGAAAAAATGCGGCGTGAGGGCTATGAGTTCCAGGTTACCATGCCCCAGGTCATAATGCGCGAAGATGAAAACGGGCAGTTGATGGAACCCTTTGAGACCGTGACCATAGACGTGGACAGCGAGTTTCAGGGCAGTGTTATTGAAAGGCTTGGAAACCTCAGGGGCAAGATGCTTGAGATGGAACAGCGGGAAGGCATGACACGAATCGTTTACAAGATGCCCACCCGTGGGCTGCTGGGCTTTCGTTCCCAGTTTCTCACTGACACAAGGGGAATGGGCATAATGAACTATGTATTTGCCGAATACGGCCCTTATGCAGGCGAGATAACAAACAGGATTAACGGGGCACTGGTGGTAAAGCAGGATTGCACCACAGTGGCTTACGCCCTGTTTAACCTGCAGGAGAGGGGGAAACTGTTCGTTGGACCTGGCCAGTCTGTGTATGGCGGGCAGATAATCGGGGAGCACTGCCGCAGCGGAGATCTGGTGGTAAACCCTGCCAAGGGAAAGAAGCTCACCAACATGCGCGCAGCCGGTTCTGATGAGAACGTGGTGCTTACGCCGCCTCTCAAGATGTCTCTCGAGGACTGCCTCTCCTATATTAACGAGGATGAGCTTGTGGAGGTAACTCCCAAATCAATCAGGCTCAGAAAAGCCTGATTTTATCCGAAAATAGCTCAAAGCTGAAAGCTCAAGGCTCAAAGTAAAAGAATCTGTTATCTGCTGGTTCCCAAACTCCTGTTTGGGAACTATGAAATGGGAGCTCCTGCTTCCCTGTTTCCTTGAGCACACGATTTAGGGACTGTCCAAAAATAACTTCTCGATCTATTATCTTGCCATGCAGGGCGCACACCGCTCACCTTCAATATTTTTCATATGCTCCGGTGTTGGCGGCAAATAGACTCCAGTCTGGGCGCCAACTCAGAAAATCGTCACATGAAATCGTTCTTTCTATCCTGTCATTTCAACAAAACCATGTGCCTCAGGAAGCTGGAGCTTCTACCCAACCGTTTCCAAACTGGAGTCTGGGAACGAGCTGAAAACAGTGCGTTTCAAAATGTGGAAAGTCTATTGCAACATACCAGAGGAGAATGTTTCAGATGGTCTTGGCATGCAGCCGGTTTATTGAATAATTGCCTGTTTTCCATTAAAATAATGAAAATGATATCGAATGGATATATCCCGCAGCACTCCTGTAGCCTGTGCTACAATGATATCCAGGCATTCATAAAATGACTGAACAGAGAGTCTGGCCGGAAGTTCCGTCTTCCAACCGAGGCAGCGTGGGAGTACGCGGCAGGGAGTGGGCAAGTTAAAAGTATTGGCTAAAATACGCAGGTCAAGTTAAGAATGATACGGCAGCCCACTTATAACAGGAGAACATAATCCCATGAAACTGCCCATTGGCATATCAACCTTCAATGAGATACGAACGGACGATTTCCTCTACATTGACAAGACCGAGTTTGCCCTGCGCCTTATCACTGGGCATAAGTACGTGTTTCTCTCCCGCCCGCGCCGTTTTGGAAAGAGTCTGTTCCTTGATACCCTGAAGGAGATATTTGAGGGAAACAGGGAGCTGTTCAGGGGGCTTCACATTTATGAAAAATACGACTTCGAAAAGTACCCTGTGATAAAGATAAGTTTTGGCGGTGTAAGAGGTGTCAGGCGGCTTGAAAGGTCAATCTTTGACAATCTTCTGGAAAATCAGAAACGGCTTGGGGTAAAATGCAGGGAAACAGATGATTATGTCTCGTGCTTCAGAGAGCTGATACAGCTTGTAAGGGAACATTTCAACCAGAGGGTTGTTGTGCTCATTGATGAATACGACAAGCCCATACTTGATAATATCGACAGGATTGAAGATGCCTGTGAAATCAGGGAAAGGCTCAAGGAGTTTTATACTGAACTCAAGGAAAA
>WFRQ01000316.1 GCA_015486425.1 Deltaproteobacteria bacterium
CAATAATAACAAACCATGCAGCCCGTCCGAACCTTGGATCTACCGGGGAATTTTTTTCTCTGCCCTGGGTACTGATAGCAATTTTCATGATATAATCCTCATTGTGTGTTTTTTCTTAAATTGAGCGTTGCAAAATATGGATCGTATGTTGTCCGATACATACGTAGCGATTCCGGTCAAAGTATTTTGCAAATAAACCCTTTTTCAATTAGATTAAAAATTAGGACTGCTTAAAGGACTTGTCAATATATTTTTTTGAGCGTATGTTTGTATATATGCTCAAAACCATTCACCACGACTGACTGAGGGAGGAAACGTATCATGGCAAAAAAAATTCTTGTAATTGGTGGCGTGGCATGTGGACCCAAGGCTGCGGCCAGGGCAAGGAGGCTTGACCCTGAGGCACAGATTACCATTGTGGAAAGGGGGAGTGAAATTTCCTACGGAGCATGCGGCCTCCCTTTTTACCTTGAAGGTGAGATCAAGGATATCAGGGAACTCACCTCCACTCCTGTGGGAGTGCCCCGCAATGTAGGTTTTTTCAAGGCAGTCAAGGGTGTTGATGTAAAGATCAATACTGAAGCTGTGGCAATCAACAGAGACAAAAAGAGCGTTACGGTCAAAAATCTTGAGTCCGGGGAAACAGGGGAACTCGAATATGACAAGCTGGTAATTGCCACAGGAAGCGCTCCTGTACGGCCCCCTATTCCAGGTATTGAGCTTGAGGGCATTCACTGTCTCAAGACAATGGATGACGGCAGCGCCATCAAGGCAGCCATGGAGGGCGCCCAGGGCAGGACAGCAGTCATAGTCGGCGGCGGCTTGATCGGGCTTGAATGCGTGGAGCCACTTCTGAATGCAGGCTTTAAGGTGCATATTGTAGAAAAATTGCCATTTGTGCTGCCTGCCCTGTTAGATGAGGAGATGGCAAAGCCTCTCATGGGGCATCTTAAGGCAAAAGGAGTGACTCTTCACTGCGGTGACGGAGTTGAAGCCTTTGAAGGCGGTGGAAATGGCCGTGTGGCAAAGATAAAGACAGAGCAGACATCCATAGAAACAGACCTGGTAATACTTGCCATAGGGTTCAGGCCGGTGACTGATCTTGCTCAGGCCGCAGGTCTTGATGTGGGCAGAATGGGAATAAAGGTGGATGCCTACATGCGTACGTCTGACCCAGATATATATGCAGGTGGCGACTGCGTGGAGTCATGGAATATTGTGGCAGGCGCTCCCATGTACGCCCCAATGGGTTCCACTGCCAACAAGCATGGACGGGTCATAGGAAATAATCTCTGCGGATGGAGCAGCACTTTTTCAGGAGTGTGCGGCACAGGTGTATGCAGGATAATGGGTTTCAATATCGCACGCACAGGCCTGACTGAACGGGATGCCAGGGCAGCCGGTCTTGATGTGATAACCGTGCTTGCTCCAGGGCCTGACCGGCCTCATTACATGGCGGAGTCAAAGCCCATTCACATGAAGCTTGTGGCAGAGTCATATACCGGACGTCTTCTCGGTGTGCAGGTCCTTGGTCCTGGTGAAGTACTCTCCAGGGTGGATACCATGGCTGCGCTTCTGAAGATGGGCGGCACTATCGATGACCTGGCGGACACTGACATGGCATACGCTCCTCCGTTCTCCCCGGCAATAGATAACCTCATTACCGCGGCCCATATAATCCAGAACAAACGTGATGGCCTGATCAGATCATATACCCCGGCGCAGCTTAAGGAAAAGCTGGACCGTGGTGAAGATATGGTGCTGCTTGATGTGAGGACACCCAAGGAGCTTGAGATGATGAGTCTGCCCTACAAGGAGGTTGTGCACATACCTCTTGGCAAGGTCAGGGAAAAGGCGTCTGAACTTCCCAAAGATAAGGAAATTGTATGCCTGTGCAAGATATCTTTGAGGGGTTACGAGGCAGCCAGGATGCTTCTCGGAGCAGGCTTTGACAGAGACCGTATTATCATGCTCGACGGCGGCATTCTGGCATGGCCTTATGAGAAAAATGTTAATGCGTAGGAGTTAGGGCTGTTTCTGTTAACTCCCTGGTATCTGCTAAGGGGCTGTCCAAAAAGAAGTTAGATGATAGCGCGCTCAGATTTGGGTCAGGCTGAGTTGAACTGATTGAGCAAAACCGCAGGCGTAGCCGGGCTACGTTGAGGATTTTGTGATTGAAGTTCAGCTCAGGATGGCCTGAAGATGAG
>WFRQ01000317.1 GCA_015486425.1 Deltaproteobacteria bacterium
CCCTGTCAGCGCCTGTTTCAAACTGTTTCAGGGCCTGTCTTTCCCACTGGTCAGGGCCATTTTCAGGCCTGATGGGGTTAAGGCTTGTAATGTGGCCGGTAACTGTAGCAGGGCTGAACCGTTCATAAAGTTCCCTTGTAATATAGGCAGGGTTCATAAGGGTGAGATCCAGGCATTTTCCGGATTTATCGCAGGCTTCAAGGTCTCTTTCAGGAATAAAGGATAGATATGGATTTGGAGGAGTTATGTTATTTACCGGCACATAAACTCCGCCGTGAGAGGCGGCCCATTTGCGTATTGAAATATCTTTTTCAGTAAATGCTGCAGCATATTCACTGGCAGTAAAGAGCATGTGATCCTTGAATTCCCTGAGCTCAACCCATGTTTCAAGCAGGATCAGAGAGGTCCATGAGATAAACATCACAAGAAACATGGTCTTGTAATTGAAAAATTGTGTCATTCTGCCGGGAAAGCGCATTGATATTGTCTATGCCGCCTTATTTTGAATCACGGAAAAATATAAGCCTGATTTGAGCGATTGTTCGGATTTGCTGTATATCCGCGAAAGAGGAATGCCCATTACAAGCGGTTATATGGGGGTTCCGAATGAGAACCTGCCTTAAGCAGAATATCGGCACAATGGTTTAATTTCTTGACACTGCCATAATGGATCAGTCCTGATGCCTGAATCTGCGGATAATGGCGCTCAGGGGAGCTGTGGCCTCTGGGAGCCGCAGCATTAGCACAAGGGATAGATACACTGCTGCTCCTGTGCCTATTCCTGTCACAATCTCCACAAGCCGTGACAGTATGGAGTCTGAATCAGGGAAAAAAGCGCACACCTGCCACACTGCAAGGCCCATGACAGCGCTTGCCGCAGTAATTTTAAGCACTGAAGTCATAAGCCCTGCCACGTTATAGCCCGAGAGTTTTCTGTAAAGAACAGAGGCAAGCAGGAGGAAATTCATTATCATGGTCATGGAGGTGGAAAGCGCAATTGCCCTGTGCTGAAGATGTTCAAGAGTTGCAAGTATGATGCATATATTTGCCGCCACGGCTGCAAAGCTTGCCATAACCGGCCACCTTGTATCATCAAGGGCATAGAATACAGGTACAATTATCTTTACAGCCGCGTATGCCAGAAGTCCAACTGCATAAAATTGTACTGCCTGGGCTGTCATCTGCGTATCAAAGGCGCTGAACCTGCCGTGCTGAAATATGAGCGCAACAATGGGCTCTGCCATGACCCACAGGCCAACTGCCGCAGGAATGGTAAGCGAAAAACCCATTGTAAGCGATGATACCAGGGTCTCTTTAAGTGCCTGGGAATCCTCGTTGGCAGCCTGCTTGGCAATTACAGGAAGCGTTGCCACTGACAGCGCAACCCCAAACAGGCCGATGGGAAACTGCATGAGCCTGAAGGCATAGTTGAGCCATGCAACGCTTCCCTCCGCACAACGGGAGGCAAAATTGGTGTTGATGAATATGTTGATCTGCGTTGCGGAAAGGCCGATTATTGCAGGCACCACAAGCCTTCCTATTTTCAGAAGGCCGGGGTCTCTCAGGTTCAGTACAGGCCTGAATTTGAAGCCGTGTCTGAATATCAGCGGGAGCTGAATTGCCATCTGGCCCATGCCGCCCACAAGGGTGCCTACTGCCATGCCTGCTATTGCCGGATAGCCATAACCGGGAAGGACCAGGGCAAGACCGCCACCCACAATTATGGAGCCAAGGTTAAAGCAGCTTGAGGCCATGGCAGGGATAAAGAAATGTCCCCTGGTGTTCAGGATGCCCATGAGAAGGGCAGATAGAGATATCATGAGCAGGAACGGGAACATGATCTCTGTGAGCTGTTTTGTGAGTTCTATCTTTCCTGCCACTTCTGAGAACTCCGGGGCAAGCAGCATGACCAGTTCATGAGAGAAGAACATGCCTGCTGCAACAACAGCGGATATTATAATTGTAATGGCTGTAAATACATTGTTTACAAGCTGCCAGGTCTCCTCAGGTGAACGTTTTTCATCATACTCTGTAAAAACCGTGACAAACGCAGCACTAAGCGCCCCTTCCGCAAACAGATCCCGCAGCAGATTAGGAATACGGAAAGCCACAACAAAGGCATCCATGGCGGTTCCGGCACCAAACAGCCCTGCAAGCACCTGCTCCCGAACAAGCCCCAGGATTCGAGACATGAATACCGCAATACTTACAGAGCCTGCAGAGCGGGCTATTTTGCCTGATGTTGAGCCTGATGATTCAGCAGCCATGAGCAGCGGGAGGAAGAAGGTATGGGGTAGAGGGAATGAGGTGAAGGGCGCAAGGTACAGGGTACAGGGTACGGGGTGGAATGTGCAGGGTGAGATGCGGCTGGCTGCGTATATGAATTAAGGCACGGGCCGTTGATGACATACAGTATGCTATGGCAGGGCAGGGCATGATTTCCGAGCTACGACCGTGATGTCAGCACAATATCGCCTATATTCACACCAAGATGCCCTGAAACCACGCTGCACTTGGCCTTGAGCAGAAAGAAAACAGGGGCAGGGGTGCCGGACAGAGTTTCATAGTTGCCCTGTCCCTTGCTGATAATCAGCGGGGCTGAGCAAAACATATCCTGAAATTCATCAGAGCAGAGCTCAAGAATGGTTCCTGGAGCGCGGCATCCTGACGAGACTATGCGAGTGCATACCTTGTCTATGCCTGCGGCAACGGCATCTTCCATTGTGGCATCATTGATAATGGGGCCGCTCCTTACAGCATAGGTCACGGGTTTTCCCATTGTCTCAATCAGAAGCCTGTCAAACACTGTCTCCCCGGTGTTATCTCCGAGATAAAGTATCCATTCAGCGTCCATTATGCGGCTTACCAGGGCATCTTCCTCCCATATTCCATATGATGAGGAGTCAAGGACCTTTTCAAGTTCTGTCTTCAGATCAAAATGTGCAGCCACACCAAAGTCAATGATATTGCCTGCAATGGCAAATTTTATCGCAGTTGAAATGGGGTTTTCTGAACCAGCCACCTTTTCCCTCAGTTCAGGATAAAATGTAAGGGCGTGCCTGGTGCTTTCCTCCTTCATGTGTCTGAAAGGGTCGTCAGTGCCTGCCCTTGCTGCTATCATGTCGTAAAGGGCAACAGCGGAACGCGGAGGCGGATCTTCCATGGGGAAATCCCTGATGGTGGCGCCGAATTCTGCCAGCATATCCATAATGACAGATTCATCCATGTGCAGGAGTCTGCCGGTGCGTATTATCTGATTGAGGAAACAGGGGATGCAGTCAAGATAGGTCTTCATCCTACATTACCCTCCAGCGCGGGCCCGCAGAGGTGTCAATTACCTCTATGCCCATGATTTTCAGCTCATCCCTTATGGCATCAGCTCGCTTATATTGGCTGGAGCTTCTGGCATCCTCCCGCTCCTGTATCAGTCTTTCTATTTTTGCCCTCATTGAATCATCTAATACCCTGCATACTGTCCCGCACCTGAGGAACCCTGCAATCCTGTCTGCATCTGCAAGCACATCAAGCACTGCAGCCGCATCTTCAGGTGTGATTCTGCCTTCATCCTGCAGCGGATTAACTGCCTTTATCAGGCTGAATATGGTGCCTGTTGCCCCTGCCATGTTCAGGTCATCAAAACAGTGCCTGAAGAATTCTTTTCTGAATTCCCTGCATATTTTCTGAATTTCAGCGCAGGCACTGGCAGCATCAGCCTGTGATGCTGTGTCCATGCCTGTACGCGTTAGATGTTCCATTTCGCAGAGAAACTGATCGACCCTGTAAAGCCCCTTTACTGCGTCATCAAGGCCCTCAATGGAAAAATTCAGAGGTTTCCGGTAGCTGGTCCTGAGCAGGTAGAATCTCACAGCCCTTCCTGAATAGCCCATGGCAAGAAGCTCTCTCAGGGTCATCATGTTGCCTGTGGAGCGTGACATCTTGCGCCCTTCAACCATTACAAGTTCACTGTGGAGCCATGTACGGGCAAGTGGGCGTCCGGTCAGTGCCATGGCCATTGCTATCTCGTTTTCATGGTGAGGAAATATCAGGTCGCAGCCGCTGGTGTGGATATCAAAAAAATCGCCAAGAAAATGCATTGACATGGCCACACATTCAATATGCCACCCTGGGCGCACCTTGCCCCACCTGGTATCATACCCTATGCCGCGTTTCAGCTCGTCAAGGGTCACCCGTTTGAAAAGTGTGAAATCAACCGGACTGTCTTTTTCATACTCGTCAAGGTCAACTGTGCGGCCAACATCGATTCTGCTCATGTCAACCCGTGAGAGCCTGCCGTAAGACGGAAGTTTTGAGACATCAAAATAGAGAGAGCCGTGCCGTTCATAGGCGTATCCTGCGTCTTCAAGCCTTTCCGCTATTTTTACCATGTCATCAACGTGCTCTGATGCCCTGGGATAACGAAAAGCGGGAAGCACGTTGAGTTCTGCGGCATCTTCTGTAAAAGCCCTGGCAAAAGTGTCAGTGAATTCAAGCAGGTCCTTCCCCTCTTCAATGGCAGCCCGGATGGTCTTGTCGTCAATGTCTGTAATGTTCATCACGTGCCGCACTTCATAACCCTGGTACTCAAGCACCCGTCTGAGCATATCTGCAACCACCAGCCTGCGGCAAAGACCG
>WFRQ01000318.1 GCA_015486425.1 Deltaproteobacteria bacterium
CAGGCTTAGAGTAGAGTTTTATAAATCGCTGAGGAACAGGGCGGAAATTATCATGCCGGGTGAAGATGAAGAGGTTAATGGTGAACACGAGAAGGATGGGACAGATGCGGCAAAGGAGGGTGAATCATAACCATCTGCAATTTATCCATTTCCCATTCTGTCATTTCGGCAAAACGACGTTCCCTGTGAAGCTGGAGCTTCCGCCCATACCGTTCCCAAACTGGAGTTTGGGAACGAGCTGAGCCACTCTTTAATTTGAATGCAATATCCTCCAGCTTGTTTCTGGACAGCCCCTGAGTGTGCATGCTTGAATGCGTGGCCTTTGTACAGTAATTATTTTGGCGCTCAGGATTGACAAGTCAGAGGGTTTTCAGGTACCAATACTGAACCTTTCACCCTTTCATGCTTGAAATCGACGTAAAGCGGATGGTTGTGTGTTGAGTTTTTGTGGTCATGGAGCAACCGGAAGACATGCAATGCAGTTTCAGGAGCATGCGTCGAATATTCCAGCATATCCCGGGAAACTGCTAATTTTCAAATTTTGAAGGAGGAATATTGCCAATGAAACTTGATGCGACAAAGATGAAAGACTGGGAAATTGCCGAGGCCGCTGAAGAGAATATGAAGACGGTCTATCAGCTTGGTGAGGAGCTCGCCCTTGAAAAGGAAGAGCTGCTTCCCTATGGCCACTACGTTGCCAAGATTGATTACGGCAAGGCGCTTGAGCGCCTGAAGGACAAGCCGGACGGCAAGTACATTGATGTTACAGCCATTACTCCAACTCCTCTTGGTGAGGGCAAGAGTACATGCGCTGTTGGCCTTATGGAAGGTCTTGGCAAGCGGGGCAAAAATGTTGTGGGTGCTCTGAGGCAACCCTCCGGCGGCCCTACCTTTAACATAAAGGGAAGCGCAGCAGGCGGCGGTCTTGCACAGGTAATTCCTCTTTCAAAGTTTTCACTGGGTCTTACCGGTGACATCAATGCAATCATGAATGCTCATAACCTGGGCATGGTTGCTCTCACAGCCCGCATGCAGCATGAGTCAAATTACACCGATGAGCAGCTTGCGCTTCGTAATCTCAAGAGGCTGGATGTTCATCCAAAGAGCGTTGAATTCAAGTGGATAATTGACTTCTGCGCCCAGAGCCTGAGGAATATTACCCTGGGCCTCGGTGGCCGCATGGACGGCATGACCATGCAGAGCGGTTTTAATATTGCCGTTTCTTCCGAAATCATGGCAATACTTGCAATTGCAAATGATCTGAAGGACCTGAGAGAGCGCATAGGAAAGATAGTTGTTGCCTATGACAAGACAGGCAAGCCCATTACTACTGAAGACCTTGAAGTAGCAGGCGCCATGACCGCGTGGATGGTGGAGGCAGTAAATCCCAATCTCATGCAGACAGTAGAAGGCCAGCCCTGCCTGATTCATGCAGGGCCGTTTGCCAATATTGCCATTGGCCAGTCCTCGGTTATAGCTGACAAGATCGGTCTGAAGCTCGGTGATTATCTCGTAACTGAAAGTGGATTTGGAGCTGATATCGGGTTTGAGAAATTCTGGAATCTGAAGTGTCGCTTCAGTGGCCTCAAGCCCAACTGCGCAGTTGTCGTGGCCACCATAAGGGCACTGAAGTGCCATGGCGGCGCTCCCATCCCGCGTCCCGGCCGTCCCATGCCTGAAGAGTATAACAGCGAGAATGTGGGCTGGGTGGAGGCAGGATGCGCAAACCTCATGCATCATATCGAGACAGTCAAGAAGGCTGGTATCAATCCTGTTGTATGTATTAATGCATTTTATACTGATACTAAGAACGAGATTGCAGCATGCCGCAGGCTCTGTGAGGAGGCAGGTGCCAGAGTCGCTGTTTCCGAGCACTGGGAGAAGGGCGGTGACGGCGCACTGGAGTTTGCCGATGCGGTTGTTGACGCATGCAACGAGGAAAATGAATTCAAGTTCCTCTATGACCTTGATATGCCTCTGCGCCAGCGCATAGAGCTCATAACCAGGGAGGTTTACGGAGGCGACGGTGTTACCTACAGTCCGGAGGCAGCCGCAAAGGCCGAGCAGATGGAGAAGGATCCCGATATTGCAAAGCTCGGTACCTGTATGGTCAAGACACATCTCAGTCTCTCTGACAACCCCAACCTCAAGGGCGTTCCAAAGAACTGGACCCTGCATGTACGCGATATCCTTACCTACAAGGGCGCAGGCTTTGTTGTTCCAGTTGCAGGTGCAATCAGTCTCATGCCTGGTACAGGCTCAGATCCTGCTTACCGCCGTATTGATGTTGATACTGAAACAGGAAAGGTCAAGGGACTTTTCTAAGTTCTAAGCCCTGATTTTTTAATGCCTCTCTAACTAATTGATTAATCCATCAGTGATCACAGTGCATACCTGAATTATGTACTGTGATCACTTTCTTCCGCGGACAACAGGTCTTCGGGCCTATTCCAGCCGTGATTATACCTTTCCTTGAAATGGCATCCGTGCTGCACATTGGCAAAGATACACATTTCGGGTGTGGCACTTTCAGGGTAACTGCTCATCCCCCCTCACGGAAAGTCGCTTTTCCCACAACCATTTTTTTATTAACACGTATCTGCTCACAGGGTGCTGCAGATGCAAGGCGGAGGGGGCGAAGGCGTACTTCCCTGTACTTCGAGTCCCCGACAACGCAGCAGATGCGGTGCCCTGTGAGCAGATACCTTTCAGGTTGGAATGATTCCTGCTGATTTGAAGCTCTGCAAAACATGACAAATGCTTAAAAAAGTCTGAATTTACCGTCAAGGCGCAAAGGACTCAAAGTTTTTTTAGTCGATTTAAGGATTAAATTCTTGAAATTTCAGCTCATTAATTATTGTAAAATGTTTTTTATTGCTTGACACAAGTGTCCTATTACACTCAACTGCAGTTGCGGCAATAAGCGCATCCCCTGCACGTATTCCGGATGATAATGCATACTCTTCAACATAGATAGCGGCTCTGTGTCCGATATTTTCTGTGAATGGAAGAACCTCAAAAGCAAATGATGATAAAAAATCTTTCACATATTTGTGTTGAATTTTGTTTTTTGCTCCTTGTAACAATTCCATATAGGTTTGAATTGAAAGGTATTTCTTATCGGATGCTTCCATAATTTCCGCAGCTTTTATATTACCTCTCTGCACCCAGATAAATATATCGGTATCAAAGATCACTGTACCGTTCTCCCCTCAGTTCCTCCATTACATCTAAAACAGATTTCTTGGAATTAGTTGATAACATGCCGAAAAAAGGATGCTCTGAAATTTTTTTACCTTTTTCAGGTTTACCTGGAGCAGAAGAGGGAATTAATACACCCTTAATTTTTCCACGATAAAGCACGGTAACTTTTTCGTTTCTTTCCATAGCCTTTAGCACATCATTCATTTTGTACCTGAGGTCTACAATAGTAGCTTTCATAATAAGCCCCCACTTTCTTATGTATAGTTGGATTATACATTGAAAGAAAAGGTAAAACAAGAGTAGTATAGACACATATGAAAAAA
>WFRQ01000319.1 GCA_015486425.1 Deltaproteobacteria bacterium
AATAACAATCTCACCGCAATTGTTCAGCAGGCGGAATCCCTGGGTTTTACTCCCATACTTGCAAGCCCGGAGGCAATGGCCGTGGCGGAGAATATCTATTTCATAACAGAGCACAGGGGCAGGGTGGTTATAGAACCTGAGAGCGCACGGTTAAGACTGCATCCCGCTAAGACTGCCCCTGAGTCAGAAGCAGCAGGCGAGGCCCGTGAAAGTGGCGAAAATAAATCCGGCAGTTGATGCCCTTGCCTCAAGATTGAGGCAGCTCATGGAGCAGGGCACTCTGCCTGCCTCTGCCCTGAGCGCAGTACAGAAAGAGCGCCTTGCACCGCTCTTTGATGCAGGTGTGCTGAGTAAGGAGAGGGCAGGTGCAGGGCGAAGGATAGTGGTCAATAATCCGGAAGCGCTTGTTTCATTCAGCAGGGACCTCTTTCCATCGGGGCTGGACGGCCTTCAGAGCGGTACTGATCTGCCGAGAGCCGCAGGGGTGCGCACTGTGCGTGACGCAAAGTCAGCCGTGACAACCTGGGCTGAGCCCCTGCTCCTCAGGGGATTTGGCAGTGCTGAACTCGTTTCTGAAGACAGGAGCCTGCCTGTAGCAAGGCTTACAGAACTTGCGGGCATGGCAGCCCTTCGTCTTGAGGAGCCATTCAGGTGGGGTTTTTCAGGCAGCATGGCCGTTGCGGAAAACCTGGAGTTTTTTCTGAGCATTGAAACATCAGGTATCACTTGCGATATGGTTATATACGCGGGAGGGCGTCTTTCAAACAGGGTTATCGCATGGCTTGTCTCTCCTTTGATGTATAACACCACGGTCATGCACTGCGGCGATTATGACCCTGCCGGGCTGCAGGAATTTTTAAGGCTCAGGGAGAGCCTTGGAGATCGGGTGTCTCTGTATGTCCCGGAAAATCTGGAAAAACTGCTGAAAAAATATGGAAAGCCTGCCCTTCTGAAGGATCAGGCCCATCTTATGGATACAATACGTTCCTGCCGCGTGCATGAAGTGTTGAATGTGATTAAAATTATGGAAGAACATGGGATGGGGCTTGAGCAGGAGGTCCTGCTTGAGGCCTTGTAGTTGTTCAGCTCACCTGCGGTGAATAAATACAGCTTATGAACATACACAGGCAGTCCTGATGCAGTCTGCTTATTGGAGCGCAAGCCATGTCTGAACATAAAAGCAACGCATATGGTTCGTTCAGTTTTTCACTGCTTGCGGTCCTGGTGGGCATTGTTGCCGGTATCGGGGCCATAGTATTTCGCAGCCTGATAGCTTTTTTTCATAATCTGCTGTTCCTTGGAAATGTCTCCACGGTTTACAACGCCAATGTACACACTCCTGCCAGTCCCTGGGGGCCATGGGTCATTCTGGTTCCGGTAACAGGCGCTGTGTTTGTTGCCTTTCTTGCAAAGAATTTTGCTCCGGAAACCAAGGGCCACGGCGTGCCGGAGGTAATGGATGCCATTTACTATGAAAAAGGTAATATCCGTCCCATTGTGGCTGTAATCAAGACCCTTGCCTCAGCGCTTTCCATTGGCAGTGGCGGTTCCATAGGCCGTGAGGGGCCTATCATCCAGATTGGCTCTTCCTTTGGTTCCACAGTGGGCCAGATTCTCCTGATGCCTCCGTGGCAGCGTATAGCCCTGATCTCCGCAGGCGCCGGTGCAGGTATTGCCGCGACCTTCAATACGCCGGTAGGTGGAATCCTTTTTGCCGTGGAAATCATGATGAATGAGGTGAGCGTCAGGACCCTGGTCCCGGTTGCAATTTCCACAGCCACTGCCACATATATTGGCCGTATTTTTTTTGGTTCTTCCCCGTCTTTTGTGATCCCTGCGTTGGAGATGTCCTACTTTCACCTTACCAATCCGTTGCTGCTCATATCCTATGTGGGGCTTGGGCTGATTATGGGAGTTGTTTCTGCGATTTTTATCAGGTCCATCTATGGCTTTGAGGATTTTTTCGAAAAGCGTATTGGCGGCAGTTACTACAGGCAGCACATGCTCGGCATGTTGCTTGTAGGTATCATGATGCATCTGTTGATGGTCAATTTCGGCCACTACTACATTGAAGGGGTCGGGTATGCCACTATCCAGGATGTGCTGTCCGGTATCCATTTCCCACTGTACCTTCTTCTCCTTCTCTTTATTATGAAACTGCTTGCAGTTTCCCTTACCCTTGGGTCCGGTGCATCAGGGGGGATATTCTCACCTGCACTTTTTCTCGGTGCGACACTGGGGCAGGCGTATGGTGTTGTCCTGAGCCTGTGTTTTCCAGGCTTCGGTATCAGTCCGCCTGCTTTTGCCGTTGCAGGTATGGCCGGCGTGGTTGGAGGAGCGACTGGAGCCGCCATGGCGGCCATAGTAATGATCTTTGAGATGACCCTGGACTACAATGTCATAATCCCCATGACAATAACTGTGGCAGTTGCATACGGGATACGCAAGGCACTGTGCAGGGAGAGTATTTATACCTTGAAACTCGTCCGAAGGGGACACCACATCCCCGAGGCCCTGCAGGCCAATCTGCTTTTTGTAAAACAGGCGCGGGATATAATGACTACCTACTTTGACAGGGTGTCTGGACACATTACGCTGGATCAGTTTGCCAGGACCATGCTGGAACAGACAGCCAATACAAGGTTTGTGGTGGAAGACAATGATCAAATCGTGGGCGTGGTTACGCGGGATTTCGTGCTGAGCGCTGATGAGCAATTTGATGGTACCACTCCGTTGATGAAAGTTGCAGAGAAAGACTATGTGACTGTCACAGAGGAGATGACAGTTATGGATATTATTAAGAAAATGAGGACAATGGGGGCTGTCTTCGCCCTGGTCATGCCGAAGGGAGAGCCGCTCCTTTCAGAGAATGTGAAGGGCTGGATAGGCAATAAGGAAATTACGGACGCAATGGGCAGGGTTATAGACCTGCTCCCTGATTAAGGCGTCATGTTGATTGTATTGATTCAGTGAAGGGACTGGATGGCCTTTTGAGCCGGTTTCTGAATCTGTTCGTCTTACTCTCTCTGTTTGGCAACTACCTGGTCATATGCCCTCAGGATGTCTGCCCGGCTCAGAATACCGCCTACCTTTCTTGTGTTCCTGTCAAGCAGAATTACCAGTTCATCAGTCCCCTGTTCTGCCATTCGCGTAAGGGCCGTGGCCAGCGACTCCCAGAGGTAAACAGCAGTCCTTTCCTCAACGAGGTCCGAGGCCCTGATATGACTGTCAAGGCCGAAGTCCACCACGGCAGATCGTACCTTCAGGGCAGGTATTACACCTGTATATTCCCCCTTTTCATTTATTACCGGAAAGGTGGAGTAGGGTGATCGGGACATGATTTTAATGATTTCCCTGAGGGGCATGTCCTTTTTTACCGGTTCAAAATTCGGCGGGCTGTAACGCTGAAGCAGTTCATGGACTGTCAGCCTGCTCAAGACACCGAGCAGGAAATCCGCATGATGAATCGGGGTATCATAACGGGTTGTGAGCTGTTTTTCGTAAATTCCATGTTTGCTCTTGAGAAGGAATGCAAGGGTGGACACCCATACCGCAGGCAGCAGAAGGTCATAGTTGCCTGTCATCTCGCTGACCATTATCACAGTGGAAAACGGTGTGCTTGCGGCAGATGCGAAGAAGCCTGCCATGCCCACTATGACGTATGCCTGAGGATAGGGAATGAGCTGGGGCCAGACGGTTTTGAGCAGAAGGCCCACTGCTCCGCCCAGTGCCCCTCCGATTACAACAGACGGTCCGAATACACCGCCGCTTCCCCCTGAGGCTATGCTGAATGACGTGGTGAATATCTTGGCCACGGCCACCAGAACCAGTATCTCCACGCCAAGCTGTCCCTCAAGTCCCTGCTGCAGGATGCCATAGCCGGTGTAGATGGCATCCGGCAGGAAATAGCCGATAATGCCTGTGAGCAGACCACCGATGGCCGGCTTCAGGTGCGGCAGTACCGGCATGGCCACGAATGCGTCACGTATTCCATAGAATATCCGCGCATAAAGCCCTGCTGCTATGGCAACCACCACGGCAAGCACAGTGTATGGAAGAAGCTCAGTTGCATGTTCAAATGCCATGTATGGCGTGGTGAAAAGGGTGGAGAATCCGAAGAACAGGGAGAATACGCAGTAGGCTATTACTGATGTAATGGCCGAGGGGACCAGGAGTTCATACTCCATGTCTATATCGCGATATAGAATCTCCGCAGCAAAGATTGCCCCTGCAAGCGGAGCGTGGAAAATAGAGCCGATACCCGCGCTCATGCCTGCCATCATAAGGATACGTCGTTCCTCCACAGAGAGACACAGTTTCTGAGCAATAATTGAGCCAAAGCCCGCGCCTATCTGAGCAATGGGACCTTCGCGCCCTCCGGAACCGCCTGATCCTATGGTGATTGCAGATGCAACAGTTTTGATCAGGGGGATACGGCCTCTGATAAATGCGTTTCTGAAGTGATATCCTTCAAGGGCCGCGTCTGTGCCATGACCCTCTGCTTCAGGCGCGAAAGTGTATATCAGCCATCCGGAAAGAAGGCCTCCAACAGTGGGGACAACTATCAGCATCCAGCGTATGAATTCCGTGGTGGTGTGGCCCAGGATCGGGTGTTCTCCACCAGGTCCTTCGGGTCTGTAGCCTGCAAGGTAATCGAGAAAGAAGGTGTGCGAGATGTCAAGGGCGGCATAAAACAGGACTGAACCAAGACCGGCAATAATCCCTGTGGGTATGGCAAGGATGAGAACGCGCCGCATCCTGAGCCAGAGCATGGCCTGTCGAGATATCTGCCGGAATCTGTTGAACATATCCTGTGGTGTGTGTCCTGTCTGTAAGCAATCCTGATTTCTAAATTGAGCGTTTCAAAATATGGAAGATAATTTTTTTAAAGAGATTAAAAGGAATTATATCGATTATAGCCTTCCAGTTTTGAAACCCTTCGGGATTGCCGTCTTCACCACATCTCCTTTGTCATCGGAATCCCCATATAGCTGACTATAATGGGAATTCCTCTTTCTCGGATATGCAGCAAATCCGAACAATCGCTCAAATTAGCACTTGTGTATGGCAATGATACTGTTTTCCACCGTTTCCGCCAATCACTGCAGACTGATAACAGGGCGGAAGAGTTGCTGCGCCTTTTTTATCAAATTTCAACGCCCAACTTTGGTTGTAACTACTC
>WFRQ01000320.1 GCA_015486425.1 Deltaproteobacteria bacterium
AGGATAAATGGTATTCCCCTTTTATGCAGGATCATGCTGCTCACCATTGCCCACAAGTCAGCATTGTCCCTGTGAATTAACATTAACCTGTTCAAACGGTTGATAAATTCTGACGGGCTTTGAATGGAGTCAGCAAGAGAGGAAGGCGCTTCAGTGCGTGCATTATATGCAATCGAATGATCAATATCCATCGAATAATCAATATGATGCATGCGAGGGTCTTGATCACGAATAACCTCACAAGCACTAACGCGCCCTGTTCCTCCCCAACCGGCAGCCATCATCTGGGGTACTTTTCTCAGTGTCGGCAGCTCATGTGCCTTTTCTTCCTGATCTCGCACTGCCACCACAATATAATTAGTGTATGGCGAAACGAGCTGGTAATTTACGGCAAGCTCTGTTGCTTCATCTTTTTTAACCTGCTTCATACGATTGTGAGCACCAATTCTTGCAATGGCTGATAAAGTTTCCTTGCCCTGATCCGGTATACGTGATTTGTTCATGGTGATTTTCTGCGAGTATTTGCTTCCGTCAGCAAGCCGCATATCCAGTGATACCGTGCCTGATGGCTCGTCTTTGAACCATGCAAAGGCATGAAGCGTGTCCCCATCATATGCAGGCCCCATATTCTCAGGAAAAGTGTGTTCAGGTTCCTGCGGCCACCGCACCTCCACCTTTTCTGCCCTGTGCAGTTTGATTCTTCTGAAGTGGCGCACAATTTTTTCTGCCATCTCCTCATTTGGCACAACAAGCTCGCATGCCCCGCCAGTGGCTTCCGCAAGACCTCGCAGAAATCCCTCGGAAACAGCGCTTCCTACCCCTACTGTAAATATTCTGTGGTCGGATATTGCCATACGTTCTGTTACCTTTTCATGTCTCCAGACCTCGCCGTCTGTGATCAGAAGAATATCCGGTGGTATCTCACTTCCCGACAGGTGTATGGCTGCATCAAGAGCTGCATATATTTCAGTGCCGCCCATGTCTGCATCAAGGTTTCTGAGCCTCCGCCTTGCTTTTGTAATATGAGCAGGGTCAGCAGGGACCTGCCTGTCAAAAAAGGTTCTGTAAGTGCTTCCAAAGGCAATGATATTAAAGAAATCTCCGGGCCGCAGGAGTTTAAGTATTTCACTTATGGCCTGGCGTGCCTGGGTTATGGAGTCACCGTTCATTGAACCGGAACAGTCAACCACTATCTTTATGTTCCTCGGGGTATCCAGGTCAGATGCCTGAAGGATGGGCATAAAGGAGGCCAGTGCCACGTAACCGGATATTGGGTCTGGTTCCACTGTGACACAGTCCCGGGCAGCGGCTCCACTTTCTGATTCGTTCATGGTGATATTCAGAATAAAATCCCTGTCCATGAACGCCTCACCTGATGTCAGCATTATTTCTGTTTCTTCTGTTGTTTTTTCAACTGTTATATCATGTGTCGGGCATTTTACTTCAGCGCTGGTCAGTATGCCTGTGAGAATAATCCGCAGATGGAATCGATTTTCTGCAGTAATGTCATGCTCCGGTATCTGATGGGGCTCAAGGCCTGCATATCCCGGCCTGCCGTAGCGCGGGGCTATGGTAGTCGGGAGATGAAAGCGCAGAGAGTTGCCATTCCAGGCATAAAGCTCGGCATAGCAGATGGATATCCGGATCTCTTCGCCAGGCATGAGGTTGCCCACGTTCATGGTGAACATGCCGGGTTCCACTTCCTCAAGCATGACCGCCGCGTCTCCGTCTGCAATGGCATCTTCGTATTTTTCCTCAGCAGCGCTTTTTTCTGTTACTGTGCCTTTAAGGTTTCTGTCACCAATGGTTACACTGAGGTCAAGCAGCACCGCACGGCTTGAAACGGGAAAGGTGTAAAGCGCTTCAACCGGCTTATTTTCTCTGTTTTCATAGACCTGTTCAACCCTGGTTTCACAGAGGAGATTTTTGAATATTGCCTCGATGTTTACTGACTTCAGTGGAATTTCATGCCCGGCTTCTGTGCTCATACCAAAATGGGGATCAACGTAAAACATATCAATTCTCCTCTGTCCTGATTTTTCTGTACTGTTTTGCCACTGCCCTGCATACGGCTCGAACCTGTTCAGGTGTAAGGCCTGATCGTTTTGGCTCAATATGGAGTTCCACGCCGTCATCAATATAAATGTGGCTCCATACCTCTATTGAGCCGGGTTTTCGCTGGCGGGGAGGCGGCACCGGCCTGTTGGATTCACCGTTACCACTTTCACTGCTCAGGATGTCCTGTATCCGCTCAAGTGACAGGCCGGCATGCTTCCATTTTTTTATGGCAAGAAGCTGTTCAAGGTGCCTGTGGGTGTAGTAGGCCCCTTTGCCAGTGCCTTCTGGACGATCAACCAGACCTTTCTGAATATAGAAACGTACCCTGCGCTTGTTCATTTCAGTCAGGGCGCAAAGCTCATCTATCGAGAATATTTTCTCTTGATTTTTCATGACACCTATTCTTAACACTAATGGTGTAACTGTCAACTGTTTTTTTCAGGAATGCACAGAGCAACAGGAAAATTCCAGGCGGTTTCATTGTTCTGTCTGTGCTGATATAATCTCTATGAGTATTTATTCAGCGTACAATGGTAGAAACGCTGAACAGTTATATCTGTGCTGGCAATACACTGACTGAATCAGGCTTTCATGTGTACTGTTCTTGACAGCCTCGGCAGCCTGCGCGGGCAGTGCTGCATGAAACTTTTGTGGTGGAACTGAAAAAAACCTCACGGGAAAACGATGAGAGTCAAAGGCAGATACAATGTCTCCGGTTTAACAGAAGCCCAGTTTGAACCTGGCTCTGATGGTAAGGTTCTGAGGAATCTTGTGGGGATCATCAACATAGAAGAGATGGAGATTGCAGAGGCCAATGCCCTGGCCCAGGCCATGGACAATATTCTGCGTCAATACCATCAAGAGCATCGATTCACAGCGGATGACATTTGTTTCCTCCACAAATCCTGGCTGGGTGAGATATACGAATGGGCCGGGCAGTATCGGCAGGTGAATATCAGCAAAGGGGGCTTTCCCTTTGCAATGGCGGCCCAGGTTCCGAAGTTGATGAATCAGCTTGAGGAGAAATATTTAAAAAAATCCACTCCCTGCATCTTCGTAGAGGACAACGAGGTCGTAAAGGCAATAGCCGAGGTCCATACGGAACTGGTACTCATCCATCCATTTCGGGAAGGAAACGGTCGGGTTGCCCGCATGCTGGCGACATTGATGGCATTGCAGGCAGGGTTGCCACTGCTGGACTTCAACATCATGAACCAACAAAAGGATGCATATTTCGAGGCCGTGCAGGCGGGGCTTGACCGGGACTACCGGCCAATGGAAAGATTGTTTTCAGAGGTAATCAGGAGTTCTCTTGCCGCTTCCGGCGGTTGACCTGGAAAATGTCACTTTGGGAAGAGGCTATTTCCCTGGCAACAATCCGGGCGTCTTTGCCGGTCTCTATAGCAGTTGAACTGGAAACATTGGCGATCAGAGAAGTTCTGTATTTCGCAGAATTTCGGAGATGGCGATTGGTTTCAAAAAGTGACTTTTTCCGCATGGTTTCTGACTCCTCCTCTAAGAGGATAAGGTAGTCATTATAATACTAATAACTTGCAGTTATCGCAAGAAAAAGTATAGCTGAAACTAATTTTTTATTCCCACAGGCTCAATTGCTGAAAAGCAATTTCTTATCACCTTTGGCCGCTGGGAGACTATATAAATTCTTCGTGGTCTTCGTAACCTTGTGGTTATATAATGAATACAGCAGGCCCATCCAGCACAACTATATTCACCCCAAAGGTATAGCTGTAACAATATCCGGCAAGCTTGGTGATGACGCAAAAAAATATCAAGAAAAGCAGGTAAAAAGTAAAATTTCGGAGATTCAAAAATGAAAACAAGAGATCAATATATAAAACTTGTCGAGTGGTCCGAAGAAGATCAGTGTTATGTTGGCTCTATTCCAGGTTGGATTGGTCAATGTTGCCATGGAGAAAATGAAGAAAAAGTATACCATGAGCTTTGCCAAATTGTTGACGAGTGGATTGAAATATACAAAAATGAAAACCTCAATTTACCCACTCCCACAAATAAAAAATATTCAGGAAAATTTCAACTTCGCTTGGGGAGTGATTTGCACAAAATTTTAACCCTAAAAGCCATGGAAAAAGGAGATAGCCTGAATAGTTTTTGCATCAAAGCGCTTAAAGATTCTGTGACTCCAAGCCATCATCAGAAGTAACTGCCCCCCCTCTCTAAGGATGAATTCCCATAACGGAAAGTCCAGATAGCTTTCACACAACTTATCTGCTCAGAGGGTGCTGCAGATGCAAGGCGGAGGGGGCGAAGTCGTACTTCCCGTACTTCGAGTCCCCGACAACGCAGCAGATGCAGTGCCCTCTGAGCAGATACCCATATTCCCCTTATTGACAATAATAAGACTGCGGTCTAAATATAATTTCAGGCTGAAACCTGGTGGGGAAACTAAATTTTCATTCCCACAGGCTCAATTGCTGAAAAGCAATTTCTTATCACCTTTGGCCGCTGGGAGACTATTTTTAAGCGGTCAGTCACAGGATATTTTTCCAAAATTGGATGCAAAATCCACCAGATTTATACGGGTTTCCCCAGTTAACTGATAAAATAAGTCCAAGCCGTCTACATCTGTGTCATGATCGTAATCACCGAGGCAGGGGACAATTTCGATCACTACGCTGGTTTCACTGGCTGCGCCTGAACTGTCTGATGCTCTGAGCGTTATGGTGTACTGGCCGGCAGGGAGCATCAGTTCGGCAGTATTTCCAGTTGCTGCCGCTTCATCATTCAGGAACCAGACCAGAGAATTATCCGGTACGGTTTCATCCTCCGGATCCGATGCAGCACCTTTCAGAGTGATTTTGGTTTCAATCTGGAATATATCACCATTTGCAGGTGAATTGATTGAAACAAAAGGCGGATTCTGATCAACCGTAAACGGTGCATCGGAATCATCCATGGCAGTATGGAACCCGTCTGTGGCAATCACACGGACAAGTGAATTTTCTCCACCGGGTATGACAGAGGTGTTGATGGTGTATGATTCCGCTGTCAAGTTCCTGGCGATGGGTATCCACAGGTTCCCGTTATCCGGTGAATAGCTGAGCAGGTAGGTCAGGTCATCACCATCTTCATCAGTCCCCTGCCAGGTTATGGTTCCACTGCCGCTCCATGTTTCACCGCCATTGGGTGATAAAATGTCAACCACAGGCGGATTGGCCGAGACTTCAATGGTGTCCAAAACCTGCGTGTTGCACATCAGATTTACTTTTGAGATGGGCTGCACCTGGTCAGATGGTATGTTGAAATGAAAAGACATCACATCCTGTTGCTGACCGGTTTCCATATCGAAAAAGCTGATATGAAAAGGATGGCTTTCAATAATTTTGTTGTCTGAATCCAGAAATTCAATGGCATGCTCACCAGGGATTTCCGGGACCTGTGCAATGCCAAGGCTGGAGATCACTGGTTTTAAGCTGCCGTTGGTGCCGTTCACATTCACCTGTCCAGAGATATAATACACATCAATAATATCATCCATGGAAGCAGGACGGCCCAATAAAGAAAAACCACCCGTGGTGTCAAAATGATTGAACAGCCGTTCCCAGCGGTAGGGAGATATCCACCTGAGGTTAGTGTATGGGGCCTTTGAAAAATCCTCCCATAACTGGTCATAGACCTGTCTGAAACAATAACTCATTAAATCAGGTGTGTCTGCAGATACGATACTATAGTCCAGATAGAGAGCATTAAGCCAGGGCCTTCGGGTATCAAAACCGACCTCATCAATATCATCACTGTCAAAAAGTGCCTGCCAGTCCGCATCCGGACCGGTAGCGCCGCAGCCGTAGGCTTCAGCGCCACCCTGAATACATTGACCGTTGGGGTCATCTTCACCGGCAAGTCGGTCCTCACTTGAAACATGACGGCCCCAGTGATCGTCATACATGCCGTCATCCTGACGTGAAAAACAGTCTCCCGGCCCGAGGTTATGATTTATCTCATGGGCCATGGTACTGTATTTCGAATCTGAACCATATCCGCCTACGGCAACTATGCCGCGGCCGTTTTCATGCCATGGAGGCGTTGAAATGCCCCCACCATAAGGGGTAATGCCGAATATCTGGCCAGGCAGTTCAAACGGTTCCGTCCCGCTATCCATATACGCCAGAGCCCAGTTCATGAGGACATGATCAAAATAGTCTTCAAGTGCATCAATGGCATTATATTTATCAGTTATTGTTCCAATGGTCTGCCATGGTTTCCGAACAAATTTTATATCAGGAACTGGAAAGATGGTTCTGGTGTAGCTTTCCATAAGGGATATGGTGTCATCATCTTCCAGGTCCGGCAAGGTCTCGGTTCCTCCGTTCAGGGGGATTGTCCATATCAGCGGGGTCTCTTTGGGGGTGAATGTAATGGTCACCGGATCTGACCGGTCCCCTGTATCATCCGGGGTCATCCCCCGGACAACGGTGTAAAAGGTCACATCCCCCTGTGTCCATGAATCTGGAAGTAACATAGGGAAGGGACCTCTCCACAGTGATTGCCTGTCAATATTTCTTGTTGCAACGTGAAGTCCTGTTATGGGTGATCCTGGCAAATCAAGGTCATCTTTCTGGGCATAAAGGGATACCAGACATAGTGTGTTCTTTAGAATCCAGTTGTCTTTAACATATACTCGGGCAACCGTGTCTTTGTCCTGCACCAGCGGCATGGAGTTCTGCCGATCCTGAATTGCCTGGGTGAATTCTATTGGATTCGTATCAAGGTAAACTGATCCGTGGTCAAAATAGTCATCATTAACAGGATCTCGATAAGTGGTATTTATTTTGATCAGGTTTGTGAAATCATGGGTAAAATTCAACGGATAATTCTCTGTAAACGATGGGCTGGGAGATGTTATCTGCAGGCCCATGGATACTGTATCTCCGATAACAGCACCAATCTCCTGGAGATCTATGGCTATCTCCCACACCCTGTGCTGGCTGCAGGTGAATACAGGCGGGTTCGCACTGAGCTGGGCGGTCTGGGTGCCGTCTCCAAAAAAACAGCCAAAGCCCCTTGCCACACTGGAAAAGGTCTCAGGTTCAAATCCGGACCAGCTATCAGGACCATTATAGACCTGGTATCGGATACTGGCCAGATCCGGCAGCAGGCTGTAATTGACGTCGACACCAGGGGTAATGAGCCCGTCATTGTTCACATCAAAAGTCAGCTGAAAGGTATCCCGGGGATTATCAGTATCATCACCGTCGTCTGCCGTCATGTCAATGAGGATGTAAAGTCTGGTTCTGTCATTGGTAACCCTGATAAACCCGTTATCAAGCTCAATCTGATTTGTGGTTTCTGCCGGCCATTCGCCAAAGCCTGGAATCCCGTCAATATCCGGCGGTGGATACACAAAAGGGGATTCCATTTCCACGCTGCAGGCATTATCCGGGTTGGCCACAGTGACCTGCTGGCTGGCAGTGCCGGAATTACCGGAGGCATCTGTTGCTGTCCAGGTAACAGTTGTGGTGCCAATGGTGAACAGGACAGGAGCATCGTTGGTCAGGACCGGTGCCGGATCGCAGGAGTCAGATACAATCGGGGTGCCTAAAGCCACAGACGTGCCGCCTATTCCAGTACAGTTTACGGTGATGTCTGTCGGCGGTGTTATTTTCGGGGAATTCGTATCCGGGCTGCAGGGATCGCCTGAGGCAATGGTGGTAAAACTAAAGCCGGTAGCTCCACATTTAATTTCTCTGCCATCCTGGTCTGTGACTCTCTCGGCAACGCCTGTATATTTAATACCGTTTAAAAAAGGGGTAACAGGCGTAAAGAAAGCGGTTCTGGTTGGTTGGTCATAACTGACATTGCCGTTTATCTTAACGTAGTCTGGATCTAAATAATAGACATAGAAGGTATCGGGTGTAAAAGTATTTGGATCCATATCTCGATCAAATGTCATGGAAATAGTAATATCAACCGGAACGTCTGTTGCATTGCTTACCGGATAGCTCGCAGTAAAAACGGCTCCCATGGGATCGCATTCTGTCATGATATCCCATTTATAAGACACTGCTACATCAAGAGGGTTCCCTGCAAGGTCTGTTATGGCTCGTGTTGCAGATATGTATATGAATTTTTGATAGGGCAGGTCTTCATCCGGAGTAAATGTCGCTGTCAGGCTGCCGGAATCATAGCTGACCACACCACTTATTCTTGTGGCGGTACCATTTTGATCATAGGTCTCAAGAAAAAATGAATCCGTTGTGATGGTTGATGAATCCATATCTTCGCTGAAGGTAATGGTAAAAATCGTATTTGCTACAGGTTCCATATTCCATCCCTGATCGTATGGAGGCGGACTGCTTGAGATAACCGTCGGCGGTATCAGATCCGGGTCCGGGGGGATGGTGGTGAAACTCCAGGTGTAATCATCTGCCAGAGTGCCGCCATCCACAGACTGCATGCCGGTGGTGATGGTAGCAGTATAAAGGGTGTTACGCTCAAGCGGGGCTGATGGTGTAAACGTGGCGGTATGATTGCCGGTGCTGCCGGATGTTCCGACAACCGGGACACCATTTGCGGAGAGTAGAAAATTGCCGGCAATGCTGGTTGTGTTCAAGACATCGTAAAAAGTGGCAGATACGACAGGGCTTTCTTCCACTGCAGTTGCCCCGTCCTCTGGGGAAACGGAAATAAGTTCCAGTGGAATAATGGAGGGATCAGATATCTTAAGTATGAACCCATCGCCATATCCGACATAGATTGAACTGTTAACGTCGCAGGTGGGTGACTGCCAGGAGGCAACCGGCAGGCATTCGGAATAAGTCACTCCGGAGATATAGGCATTTGCGTTATCATCCACGGCAATGCCGGTTGCATAATCATTGGCCTGGCTGCCACCCCCGATATAACCACCATAATAAGTGGAATAAAGGAGTGCATTGCCCGATGGGGTTATTCGGGTGATAAAAGCGTCATTGTAACTGCCATCACAGGGATCCTGTCCTTCAATGGGATTAACAATGGGAAAATCAACTGAGTTTGTTCTACCGGCAATATAGGCGCTGCCATGGTTATCCACGGCAATGGCATTTGCAAAATCCCATCCGGTGCCGCCCAGAAAGGTGGAATATTCGATACTGCTGCCAGCGGCATTGATCTTGGTTACAAATGACTCATATCCACCGTTTGCATGATCCTGAATGGGATTGACCAAAGGGAAAGAAATGCCATAAACATAGCCGGTTACATAGGCGCATCCAAGAGAGTCCACATCAATGCCTGTACCGTAATCCGGTGACCCGGCTCCCAGGTAAGTGGAATAGAGTATGGCTGTGCCGCTGGAGTTGATTTTGGTCACAAAGGCATCATAACCGCCGCCGAAAGAAGATTGAAGCGGGGATGACGAGGTTCCCGGCAGGTTTGTGGAACTGGTTGAGCCGGTGATATAGATATCACCCGAATCATCCACGACTATTCCGTTTGCCGAATCTGCTCCTGAGCCGCCAAAGTAAGTAGAAAAAACAAGCGTTGTATTGGAAGGAGTTTGTGCGTCAAAATGAATTTTGGTGATAAAGGCATCTGCCGGGTAAACAGAATCGTGACTATTAGAGTCGCCGCCATAAGTTGGCTGGATAATGTCTGTCCCCGTTACCGGGAAATCAGAAGGCCTACTGTAATGATAGGGGGCTGTATGACCGGCAATAAAGACATTGCCCGAATTATCTACGTCAATGGCATTGCCTCTTTCCCAGTTGCCACCCCCGATATAGCTGGAATATACCCTTTGACCATCGCCCCTGACTGCAACATAGAAGGCATCGGTGGTGTATGCGGTCATATCCCCATCGCCCGTATAACCACCGTGTATGTTTTGAAACGGGAGATAACTCAATCCGCCGCCCCAGGTGGGAAAATCATTTGAATGGGTGACGCCGGTGATGTGAGCATTTCCCAAATTATCGACAGCAATATCAAGTCCGGCCTCCGGGGTGGCGCCACTAACCTCATCAATTGCAGTTCCGCCAAAAACACTGGTATAAATAGTGTATCCTTGAGGGCCTACCTTTTTAACAAAGACATCATAATGATAAGTAGAAATATCCCTGGGAGTGGAAGATCCGAACTTGGTGGACAGGGTCGTCCCTGTGTAATACGCATTCCCATCGTTGTCTATGGCAACAGCATTATTGATATCCTGCCAGTCACCGCCCATATAGTGTAAGTATTCAATAACCGGATCAATGATCAGGGTTTTCCTGGTATCATAGGCAGCAATGGTAAAGGTATAGGTGTTGTCGGTCAGCAGTTTGAATTGACCGGATACCTTTACTTTCCGACCGGAAATTTCCTGGTAGATAGCCGGTGATTTCTGGATGAGGGTGCCATGGTCAAGCCTGATTTCCAGCTCGCCCCGCTCATTGACGGCAAGAGACCTGGCGCCTTCATATTGGAATTTTACCAGATTGGGGTCGCCCCCCGGCCTGACAATGACATCATATTCGAGGCGGCGGTTATTGCCATAGACTTTAAGGTCGATATTTTTGTAAATTTCCGAATATTCTACGATCTTGTAGGTGGGAATATCCTCATGCCAGCCAGCGGGGTCATTGCCGAGATAATAATTATACCTGGTTTGCTGAATATCACGGGCGGAAATCCCGGGATGGTTGGCGGCATTAATCGGGGAGAGTTTGAGTATATCATGACTGAGCCCTTGAGGTGCGGACGGCTGCCGTCGAAACAGGTCCAGGTAAATGCCGTCTTCACTGCAATACGTTGCATGGCCTGCCCCTTTTTCATAATATTTAATTTTTTTATCAAGCTGGCCGTCGTTGCGGACAAATAACAGGGGCTGACGGTCAAGTGACTGCATGCTGATCCGGTTGGAATGTTTGCTGATGTTTTCGCGGATCGGGGCTGCCTGCAGCGAGTTTTTCTTCACCGGCATTGGGGTTTTGTCAGGAGAAACTTGAGCCCATGATATAGAGATACAGAGAAAAATGCTGCAGAGTAACCAGAGAAAGCCAGGAAATTTTTTCATTTTTGCACCTGAGAAGAGTTTGTGTTTGTCAAGCATATGCTTGAATAATAGAGAACCCGCTTTCCCTGAAACGTTGAACGATTCGACAGCTCAATATGACTTTGAGACTGCAGGTAGAGACTGCAAAAAATCGTAAACCCAAAACACAATCGAAGATTGGATCCCATATTCAATAAAAAAAGACAGCCGGGTTACCATGAAATAGGCAACCCGGCTGTCTTTCAGAGTTTGGAAACAAGACCCGTGGCTTTCCGACCACGCCTTCAGGCGTGTGTGGCTAATGTAAATACATGGACGATTTTAAGTAAACATACCCTGTGAGAAGAGACAGGTCAATGCGCGAAAGGCTTAAAAAGGGTTTAATTTTACTTGATTTTTTTACAGGCAACCGGAACTTTGTGGCGCAAATGCGGTATGGGTTCATTGTTTCCTAATTTGAGCGATTGTTCGGATTTGCTGCATATCCGCGAAAGAGGAATTCCCATTATAGTGTGCGCTATATGGGGCGTCCGATGACAAAGGACGGTGAAGACGGCAATCCCGAAGGGTTTCAAAATTGGAAAGTTATAATCGATGTAACTCCTTTAAATATCTTTATAAAAAGTGATTTTCCATATTGTGAAACGCTCAATTTAAAGTTGACTGAAGCTGATTAGGGTGCACATTGCGCACTCATTACCTTTCTCAACCTGTGCGCTATCCTGACGGTTATTG